>JALYHK010000262.1:0-1277 GCA_030776605.1 Pseudomonadota bacterium | reverse complement strand
GGATTGCGCGGCTCGCCGAGATGCCGTCCTTCGAGCGCTATCCCGGCTAGAAGAGCCCGTCGGCGCGGGCGCAGAAGAACGGGCGCCGGCGCAACAAGTCAGGCGCGGGGCCGGGCCGCGATGACGAGCATGTTGCTGGCGCCGCTGGCGATCAGCCGTCCGTCCCGCGACCACACCCGGCCCTCGCCGTAGATCAGCCCGTCACGCGCCTGCGGCGCGGCGGCTTCGATCAGCAGCCAGTCGTCGGCGCCCGAATCGGCGTGGAACCAGACCGAAACGTCGAGACTCGGGCCGACATAGTCGAGGCGGCCGGCGTAGCGGCTCCAGTGGGCCGGCCACAGCATGGTGTCGATCAGCAGCAGCGCCCGCGCTTGGGCGAGGAATGGATCATCGGTCGGCTCGAAGCGGCGGAAACGGACCCAGCGCTCGGTCCTCGCCCCGCGGGGATCGGGACGGCCGGAGCGGGCGGCGCTAGCGATGCGCAGGTCGAAGTTGCGCCAGAATGTCATGCCGCCGGGATCCTCGGCCGGGGGGTCGAGCGCCTCGGGCGGCGCCACTGCGGGCATGGCAAGCTCACAATAAGCCGGCTCGGCGCCGCCGCCGCCCGCGACGGTCCAGATCTGCGCCGAAAGCGTGCGCTGCTCGTCCTGGATCATCTCGACGCGGTGGCAGGCGGCGCTGCGGCCGGGCTTGGGAGTTGCGACCTCGAGGCGCGCCGGGCCGAACAGCCCGCGGCGCAGATATTGGCAGGAAAGCCCTGCCGGCCGATGTCCTTGAGGCGCCTGTGATCCCGCCGCGCGAAGTGCGATCGCCGCGAGATAGCCGCCGTTCGGCCCCCACACCTCCCAGTTGCGTGCGACCTCGGCCGAGAGCGCGCCGTCGCGTTCCTCGATGGCGGTGTCGGCGGCGAAGCTCATTGTCACTGACTAGGCAGGGCCGGGCGCGGAGTCGATCCGGGGCCTAGAAGATGCGTCGCCGCCGGCGCGGGCGCTCGCCGGGCTCGGGGGGAAGGTCCTCCACGATCCACTCGTGGCTCTCGACGATCTGCGAGCGGATCGGCCAGCCGGCGCCGTCGCGCGATGGATCGAAGCGGAAGCGCTGCTCGATCAGCCGGCAGGTGTGGCGGTCGAGCAGGTCGCTGCCGCTCGAGCGGGTGACGATGCAGTTGGTGACGCGGCCGCTGGTCTCGACCGTGTAGCGCACGCCGACGCGGCCGCCGATCCCGGCCTCGCCGAGCCCGGCGGGATAGTCGCTGTCCCTGAGGCTGCCCCGCAGCC
>JALYHK010000261.1 GCA_030776605.1 Pseudomonadota bacterium | reverse complement strand
GCCGCCGCCCGCCTCGATGCCGCCGTGGCCGCCGAGCTCGCCCCGCTGCGCCTCGACGCTGCTCAGTTCCGCACTGCGATAGCCGAGGCGGAGCCGTCAGCGTCGGGCCGCGACCGGATCGAGTTCGAAGTCTCGACCAACCCCGGCGCTCCGTTCGGGCCGCTGGTGCGGATCGCAAGCGGCGGCGAGCTCTCGCGATTCATCCTGGCCCTGAAGGTGGCTCTCGCCGAGCAGGGCGGCGCCACCACCCTCGTGTTCGACGAGATCGACCGCGGCGTCGGCGGGGCGGTGGCCAGTGCGGTCGGCGAGCGCCTCCACCGCCTCGCCGAGCGGAGCCAGGTCCTCGTCGTCACCCACAGCCCGCAGGTCGCCGCCCGCGGCCGCCGCCACCTGCTGATCGAAAAGACCCACGAGGGCCTCGTCACCCGCACCAGCGTCCACGCCCTCGACGAGCCCCGCCGCCGCGAGGAGATCGCCCGGATGCTGTCGGGCGCCCAGGTGACCGACGAGGCGAGGGCGCAGGCCGTGCGGCTGCTCGAGGCCGCATGACCGAAGCCGAAGCGGCCGCCGAGCTGGAGCGGCTCGCGAGGGAGATCGCGCGCCATAACCGTCTCTACCATGGCGAGGATGCGCCGGAGATCAGCGACGCGGACTATGACGCGCTGGTCCGCCGCAACGCCGAATTGGAGGCGGCCTTTCCGCACCTGGTCCGCGAGGACAGCCCCTCGCGCCAGGTCGGCGCCGCGCCCGCCGCGCATCTCGGAAAGGTGGCGCATGCGGTCCCGATGCTCAGCCTCGAAAACGCCTTCGCCGAGGAAGAGGTGGCCGAGTTCGTCAGGCGGGTGCGGCGCTTCCTCAACCTGCCGGAGAGCGAGGAGGTGGCGCTGACCGCGGAGCCGAAGGTCGACGGCCTCTCCTGCTCTTTGCGCTACGAGCGGGGGCGGCTGGCGCAGGCGGCGACCCGCGGCGACGGCACGACGGGCGAGAACGTCACCGACAATGTGCGGACCATCGCCGACGTGCCCACCCGCCTGGAGGGCGACGCGCCCGAGATCTTCGAGGTCCGCGGCGAGGTCTACATGTCCAAGGCGGATTTCGCGGCGCTCAACGCCCGTCAGGCGGAGAGCGGCGGCAAAATCTTCGCCAATCCGCGCAACGCCGCCGCCGGCTCGCTGCGCCAGCTCGACCCGGCCGTCACGGCGGCGCGACCGCTGCTTTTCGTCGCCCACGGCTGGGGCGAAGCCTCGGCGCTCCCCGCCCAGACGCAGCTCGAGGTGATGCGGGCGATCGGCCGCTGGGGGCTGCCGATCTCGCCCGACCTCGAGCGCTTCGCCGACCTTGAGGCGCTCCTCGCCCATTACCGCGCCCTCGAGGCGAAGCGTGCCGAGCTGCCGTTCGACATCGACGGGGTGGTTTACAAGGTGGACCGCCTCGACTGGCAGCGCCGCCTCGGCCAAGTCGCCAAGGCGCCGCGCTGGGCGCTCGCCCACAAATTCCCGGCCGAACAGGCCGAGACGGTGCTGCGGGCGATCGAAATCCAGGTCGGGCGGACCGGGGCGCTCACCCCGGTGGCGCGGCTGGAGCCGGTGACGGTCGGCGGCGTCGTGGTCACCAACGCCACGCTGCACAACGAGGACGAGATCGCCCGCCTCGGCGTCCGCCCCGGAGACCGGGTGGTGGTCCAGCGCGCCGGCGACGTGATCCCGCAGATCGTCGCCAACCTCACCCCCGACGAGCCCCGCGAACCCTACCCTTTTCCCACTCGCTGCCCGCGCTGCGGCAGCCATGCCGAGCGCGAGGACGGCGAAGTGGTGCGGCGCTGCACCGGCGGCCTGATCTGCCCCGCACAGCGGGTCGAGCGGCTGCGCCATTTCGCTTCCCGCCAAGCACTCGACATCGAAGGGCTCGGCGCGACCCACATCGAGGCCTTCTTCAACGACGGCCTGATCCAGTCGCCGGCGGACATTTTCCGGATCCGCGTCGAGGACCTGTTGAAGCGGGAGCGCTGGGCGGAGGTTTCGGCGCGCAACCTGGTCGCCGCGATCGAGGCGAAGCGCACGCCGCCGCTCGACCGGCTGCTCTACGGCCTCGGCATCCGCCACGTCGGCCAGGTCACCGCCCGCGATCTTGCCAAAGCGTTCCACACGCTCGAAGCGCTTCGCGACACTGCGATCGACGCGGCCACGGACGAAAGCGCCATGGCCGAGCTGGTCGCGATCGAGGGGATCGGGCCGGTGGTCGCGCAGGCGGTTGTCGACTTCTTCGCCGAACCTCACAACCGCGAGGCCATCGACGACCTGCTCCGCGAGGTTTCGCCGCCGCCGTTCCGCCTGGAGACAAAGCGCTCGCCCGTCTCCGGCAAGACGTTGGTGTTCACCGGCGCGCTCGAGACGCTGTCGCGGGAGGAAGCCAAGGCGCAGGCGGAGGCGCTCGGCGCAAAGGTCGCGGGGTCGGTGTCGGCGAAGACCGATCTGGTGATCGCCGGCCCCGGGGCCGGCTCGAAGCTCAAGAAGGCGCAGGAGCTCGGCATAGAAGTGATCGACGAAACGGCCTGGGCGGAGATGGTCGCGGCCGCGCGTTGAGGCGCGCGGGGCGGCGGCTCAGCAGCCGAGACTGGCGGAGACGGCGCGCGGCAAGGTGCGGCCGCCGCAATACCAGACGTCGGTGGCGCCGATTGCGTGATCCACGAGCCGCCAGCGCCCGCCGACGAAGCGCAGCACGGCGGTGACGGTGAGCCCGTCCATGAACGCGCGCTGGTCGGCCGAGAAGTAGCGCGCGGAGTCGATGCGGCCGCCGCCGCGGCGCTGCGGGTCGGCCGTCACCACCGCCCACCCCTGCCGCACCCGGATCGAGCGGACGACGAACTCGACGTC
>JALYHK010000260.1 GCA_030776605.1 Pseudomonadota bacterium | reverse complement strand
CCTCCGGGAGGTGCCGCTGCAGCGCCTCCTGGCCGGACTCCCCGCGCAGCACCGCACCGACCCGGCCTTCGAGCTCGCTCCACGGCGGCGCTTCGCGCCCGCCGGGCCAGCGGCTGAAATCGAGGAAGTGGAGTATCGTGAAGGGGAGGGGGAGCTTGGCCCTGTCGAGCGTCACCTGGACGAGCTTGCCCGCGTCGAGCGCCTCGTTGGCCTCGGCGCGCACCCAGAGCGATTCGCGCGCGTCCGCCGACCAGGCGACGACGACGCAGCCCGCCGCGTCGATCTCCCGCTCGATCACCGAGCCGTAGTCGGCGCCGCTGGAGAGGCGGCGGTCCCACCAGACACTGTGGCCGCAGCCCTCCAAGCCGTCGCTGATCGCCGCGGCCCGCTCCCCGTTGCGCCGGGAATAGGAGATGAACACGTCCGCCACCGGCCGAGGATAGCAGACGCCTCGACCGCTGTCAGTCGGCAGGCCCGCCGCTGCGGGTCAGGCCGGCTCGAGCTCCCTCTGGACCACCTCGTCGGCGAGCTTGCCGTTGAGCTCGGCGAGATGGTCGAACTCCGCTTGGTAGGTGGCGAGGCCTTGGCTAAGCGAGCGCAGCTCCGCATCGAAGCCCTGCATCTCCGCTTCGGGGATCAGCGCCTCGATCTGCTCCCAGCGCGACCACCCCTCGCGCGGCCCCATCCCGAGCATCTGCCCGCGCCGGCTCGCCACCGCCGAGGTGATGCGCGAGGTAGCGCTGCTCGGGCCGACGATGGTCACCTTCATGATCGGCTCGAGCAGGTGCGGCTGGGCAGCGGCGAGCGCGTCCGACATGGCGATCCGGCCGGCGGTGCGAAAGGCGATCTCGGAGCTGTCGACGCTGTGGTAGCTGCCCTCGACCAGCGTCACCGCAACGTCGACCACCGGGAAGCCGAGCGGCCCCTTCTCCATCGCGTCGCGCACCCCTGCTTCGACCGCGGGGAACCACTGCTTCGGCACCACGCCGCCCGAGATCTTCTCGTCGAAGCGGAAGCCTTCGCCGCGCGGCAGCGGCCGCACCTCGATGACAACGTCGCCGAACTGGCCGTGGCCGCCCGACTGCTTCTTATGCCGACCGCGCTGGGTCACCGAGCGGCGGATCGATTCCTTGTAGCCGACGGTCGGCGGCCGCGAATCGACCGCGACGCCGTAGCGCCGCTTCAGCCGCTGGAGCGTGACCTTGAGATGCTCGTCATTGACTCCCTTGAGGCGCGTCTCGTGCAGCACCTCGTCCTGCTCCCAGTCGAGCACCGGATCTTCCTCGACCAGCTTGTGGAGCGCGGTCGAGAGGCGCACGTCGTCCTTGCGGTCCTTGGTGCTGATCGCGAGCACGTAATTGGCGGCGGGGAGCTCGACCTCGGGCGCTGCGACGAGTGCCTTGCCGGCGCTCAGCCACTGACCCGCGGCGATTCCCTCGGCCTTGGCGATCCCGACCACATCGCCGAGCTCAGCCTGCGCGATCTTCTGCGTCTTTTCGCCCTGGACCGAGAACAAGGTGCCGATGCGGACGCTGTCGCCGTCGGCGGTCTTGAGCTCGGTGCCCTCCTTCAGCGTCCCGCCGAAGGCCCGGGCGTAGGCGAGGCGGCCCATCGATCCGGCATTGGAAATCTTGAACACGAAGGCGCAGCCGCCTTCGGCGCCGAGCCGCTCCGCGGCGGTCTTCGGCCCCGGCGCGTCGTGGCGCAGCGCTTTGAGCAGTCGCCGCACGCCGAAGCCGTTGAGCGCGGATCCGAACAGCACCGGCACCACCAGATTGTCGCGCGTCTCCCGGGCGAGGTCGTCGAACACCGTCTTGGGATCGGGCGTCTCGTCCATCAGCAGCTGCTCGAGCAGGGTATCGTCGTGGTCGGCCAGCTGCTCGAGCAGGTGGAAGCGCGCCGCCTTCTCGCGCTCGGCGAGATCGGCTGGAATGTCGGTCTGCTCGGAGGCCTTGCCGGGCCGATAGTGATAGGCGCGCTCGAGGGCGAGGTCGACGAAGCCGGTGATCCTCTCACCGTCGCGGATGGGGATCTGCCGCGCGAGCAGCGGGGAAGCGCTCATCGGCTGCAGTGCCTCGAGCACCCCCTGAATGCTGCCGCGCGCCTGGTCGATCTTGTTGACGAAGATCATGTGCGGAATGCCCAGCTTCTCGAGCTGGCGCAGCATCGGTTCGGCGAGAAGCGCCCGGTCCGCATCGGGGTCGACCACGACAAGTGTAAGGTCGGCGGCGGCGATCCCGAGCGCGCCGTCGGCGGCGAAGCCGACCGAGCCGGGGCAGTCGATCAGCGCATATCTGTCGCCCATGAAGGTGAAGTGCATCAGGTTGAGCTCGGTCGAGCCGCCGCGGGCGCGGGCCTCCGGACTCGCGTCGCCGACGGTGCTCCCGCCGGCGACGGTGCCCTGCCGGTCGATCGCGCCGGAGGCGAAAAGAAGCGCCTCGGCGAGGCTGGTCTTGCCGGCCCCCCCAGGGCCCACGAGGGCGATGGTTCTGGTTCCGACCGATCTATCGGGCATGCTCTTCTCCTCGTTCCGCAGCGGCGGCCCGCGAAGAAGACGCGGATCCGCGTCATGGAAAGGAGTCACGATTCACGCTTACGCGCCCGAGCGCAAGGGGGTCCCGCCGGCGATCAGGCGTTCGGCGCCGCTCAGCGGCGGCGGAAGAGGCAGAGGTGGTAGGCTTCCGCGTCCGCGACCGCCGGGGCACCGCTGCCCCCTTCGCGGAACGCCCATTGCCGCTCGACCCGCGCCCCGGCGGCCGCAACGGTTGCGCACGAGCCGCGGGCGAGGTTTAGCTCGAGCGGCCGCGTCGGATCGTCGACAGGCAGCGCCCTCACGTCCGGGACGAGCGCGAAATGGCGGCGGGTGTTCTCGTTGAG
>JALYHK010000259.1 GCA_030776605.1 Pseudomonadota bacterium | reverse complement strand
GCGGCCGCTGTCGCTGCCGCTCCGGCCGCCGCCGCCGGCGCCGGCCCGGCCGCCGAAGAGAAGACCGAGTTCGACGTCATCCTCACCGGCGACGGCGGCAAGAAGATCAACGTGATCAAGGAAGTGCGCGCGATCACCCAGCTCGGCCTCGGCGAGGCCAAGGCGCTGGTCGAAGGCGCGCCCAAGCCGATCAAGGAAGGCGTCTCCAAGGCCGAGGCCGAGGAGATCAAGAAGAAGATCGAGGAAGCCGGCGGCACGGTCGAGCTGCGCTGAGCGCAGCCTCGCTGCGCAACGAGAAGGGCGGTTCCCGTGACGGGAGCCGCCCTTTTTCGTCGCGGTTGACCGCGCGCGCGGCGACACGCAGGATCGGCGCATGGCGGACGACTTCCGGCAGCTGTTCGAGCGCATCCGCGCCATCTTCCGCCGCCACGAGCCCAAGGGCGTGGTGCTCTACGACGAGCCGGAGCGCTACTATCTCGGCACCCGCGAGGTGCGGGCGAAGGACGGCTACCGAACCTGGCTCTGCGGCGTCGAGGTCAAGAAGAATTACGTCTCGGCGCACCTCATCCCGGTCTATGCCCATCCCGAGCTGCTCGACGGCGCGAGCGAGGCGCTTAGGAAGCGGATGCAGGGCAAATCCTGCTTCAATTTCAAGAAGATGGACGAAGAGCTGGTGGCCGAGCTGGAGGCGCTGGTCGACCGCGGCGTCGCCCGCTTTGAGGCCGAAGGGAAGCTGGCGCCGCGAAGCGCTTGACATGTTCCGCCGCGTTTCTTACACGTTCCCCGTACGTTCCAGAGGGGGACCCACCGATGCTCACCGCCAAGCAACATGAGCTCCTCACCTACATCCACCAGCGGCTCGCGGAGACCGGCGTGTCGCCCTCTTTCGAGGAGATGAAGGACGCGCTCGACCTCAAGTCGAAGAGCGGCGTCCACCGGCTGATCTCGGCGCTCGAGGAGCGCGGCTTCATCCGCCGGCTGCCGAACCGCGCCCGAGCGCTCGAAGTGACGCGGATGCCCGACAGCAAGGCGGGGATCGCCTCGGCGCCCCAGGGGTTGGCCGCGCCGCCGCGCGCCGCCAACGACACGGTCGAGATCCCGCTCCACGGCCGGATCGCCGCCGGCACGCCGATCGAGGCGCTGCAGGGCACCGAGACGCTGCCGGTGCCCGCCGCGCTGCTCGGCCCAGGCGAGCATTATGCGCTCCAGGTCGCCGGCGATTCGATGGTCGAGGAAGGTATTCTCGACGGCGATTATGCGCTGATCCGCAAGACCGACACGGCGCGGGACGGCGAGATCGTCGTCGCGCTGGTCGACAATGAGGAAGCGACCCTCAAGACCTTCCGCCACGAGGGCTCGATGATCCGGCTCGATCCGGCGAACCGCCGCTACGACCCGCAACGCTACCGCCCCGAGCAGGTCCAGGTCCAGGGCCGCCTCGCCGCGCTGCTCAGGCGCTATTGAGCGGCGGCCGCCGCGGAACAGCACAAGCCCCTGGCCCGTGTCGCGGCGAGGGGACTCAGGCGGAGCACTCCAGATGGCCCGGCTGAATTACTGTGAACTTCCCGTGCGGGACATCGCCGCGGCGCGGTCCTTCTACGAAAGCGTGTTCGGCTGGGAGATGATCGGGTTCGCGCCGACCTATGCGGCGACGCTGACCGGCGACACCGACGTGGGGCTCCAGGGCGACGCGGCCGAGGCGACGGCCGCGCCGCTGCCGGTGATCGAGGTCGAGGACCTCGAGGCGGCGCTGGCGGCGGTCGAGCGCGCCGGCGGCACCATCGTCCGGCCGATCTTCGCCTTCCCGGGCGGGCGCCGCTTCCACTTCCACGATCCGAGCGGCAACGAGGTGGCCGCGGTCAAGGCCGACCCGCACGACTGAGGTGCGGCAAGTTGGCATCGCCTGCACCGGGGCTGGCCGCGCCCGATCCGGCGCCGCCGCTCAGGGAATCTCGTCGATCCAGCCGGCGAGGCCGGCAAGGCTGTCGAGCTCCCGGTAGCGCGGATGGCCCTCGGGAGCGTCGGCCGCTTCGTGGACCCAGACCAGCTCGAACGGGATCAGCGCCGCCCAGGCCCCCGCGGCGAGCGCGGGAAGCACGTCCGAGCGAACCGAATTGCCTGCCATCACCGCCTGCGCCGGCTCGGCCCCGTAGCGTTCGAAGATGCGGGCATAGGTCTCCGGCCTCTTGTCGCTGACGATCTCGACGCCGGTGAACCAGGCGCCGAAGCCCGAGGCGGCGAGCTTCGCCTCCTGGTGGTGGAGGTCGCCCTTGCTGACCAGGACCAGCGGCGCGCGGTTCGCGAGCGCCGGGAGCGCCTCGGAGACGCCGGGCAGCGGCTCGAGCGGGTGGGCGAGCAGCTCGCGGCCGAGCGCGAGCAGCTCGCGCACCGTCTGCGGCGGCAGCTCGTCGCCGGCGATCTCGCCCGCCGTCTCGAGCATCGACAGGATGAAGCCCTTGGCACCGTAGCCGTAGGCGGCAAGGTTGCGATGCTCGATCTCGTCGAGCCGGCGCTGGACCTCCTCGGCGGGCGCGAAGGGGGCGAGCAGCGCGGCAAAGGCGCCGAAGGTGCGGCGGAACCAGGTCTCGTTGTGCCAGAGCGTGTCGTCGGCATCGAGGCAGATGAGCGCGATCGGCATGGCCGCGCGCGCCTAGCAGGGAAGCGGCCGCGGCCCAAGCCGCCGCAGCCTTGCAAGCCAGTGTCCCGCTCGTTACGCTCGCGTCATTTCCTGCCGGAGGACGTTCGATGGCCAGGCACAAGCTCACCCGCCGCTCCTTCCTCGCCCGCGTCGCCGGCGGCGCGGCGATCGGCGGAGGAGCCTTGGGCCTCGGCGGCTGCGCCACCACCGGACCCACCGACGCCGATGCCGGCCCCTATGC
>JALYHK010000258.1 GCA_030776605.1 Pseudomonadota bacterium | reverse complement strand
GATCAGCGCGTCGAGGTCCGGGAGGCGGCGCAGCGTCTCGGCGGCGATGGCGTGGGCGAGGCCGCGGTCGTCGGCGCGGTCGAGATCGCGTGCGGCCCCGGCGAGCGCCGATTCGAGCGGCAGCCCCTTCCTCAGCACCGCATCGAGCAGGCGCAAGGCGGCGCGGCGGGCGGCCGCGCCGGCGGGATCCGCCTTGGTCAGTCGCGCCGCCCGAGCGGGTCGAGCGCGCTGGCGCGTCGGCGCCCGCTGGAGATGGGAACCGAGGTGGCGGATACGCCGCCGCCCATCGTCAGCGCCATCTCCTCGAGCGCGGCGATCCGGTTGGCGGTGTCGGGATGGGTCGAGAACAGGCTGTCCCGCCCGCCGCGGCCGAGCCCCGGCACGATGTAGAGCGAGGCGGCGGCGGGGTTGCGCTCGGCGACCGGATTCGGGATCATCGCCGCGCCCTTGTGGAGCTTGGCGAGCGCCGAGGCGAGGGCGCGCGGGTTGCCGCAGATCTCGGCGCCCGAGCGGTCGGCGCTATATTCGCGGGTGCGGCTGATCGCGAGCTGGACGATCATCGCCGCGAACGGGGCGACGATCACCGCGAGCAGCATCGCGAGCATGTTGCCGCGATTGTCGCCGCCGCCGCGGAAGAAGAGCGCGAAATTGGCGAGCATCGAGATCGCGCCGGCGATGGTCGCGGTCATCGTCATGATCAAGGTGTCGCGGTTGCGGACGTGGGCGAGCTCGTGCGCCATCACCGCGGCGGTCTCCTCGCGGCTGAGGATGCGCAGCAGCCCGGTCGTCACGGCGACCGCGGCATTTTCGGGATTGCGCCCGGTCGCGAACGCGTTCGGATGCTCCGAATCGATCAGATAGACCCGCGGCATCGGCAGGCCGCCGCGGGCGGCAAGATCGCGCACGATCCCGACCAGCTCGGGCGCGGTGCGCGCATCGACCTCCCGCGCATTGTGCATCCGGAGCACGATCTTGTCGGCGTTCCAGAAGGTGAAGAGGTTCATCCCGGCGGCGACGGCGAGGGCGATGAAGGCGCCCCCCCTCCCGCCGATCGTGTAGCCGAGGCCCATGAACAGCGCGGTCAGCGCCGCCAGCAGCATCGCGGTCTTGAAGCCGTTCATCGTCGTCCTTGCCCTCCAGGCGCGAAATGTGGTTGGCGGGACCGCGAAATTCAACGGAAAAGCCGATGACCGAGCGCCCCGACCAGCAGCCCGCCGCCCCCGCGGAGGAGCCGGAAACGCCCGCCGCAAGGCCGCAGGAAAGCGGCGGCCCCAAGGGGCTGGAGCCGACCCGCTACGGCGACTGGGAATCGAACGGGGTCTGCTGGGACTTTTGAAGGGGCCGGCGCGGACAGCCGATATTGTCACCCTGAACTTGTTTCAGCATCCAACCACGAGCCGCCGTGCGGGCGGAGGGATGGACCCTGAAACAAGTTCAGGGTGACGGTTTGGCGGTTGAGGGGTGACGGTTGGGGAGTGGAGGGTGACGGCTGCGGCTACACCCCTTCGGGCCTGAGCGGGCGGGAGAGGAGGCGGTCGGCGATTTCGTCGACCGAGGCTTCGCCGGCGATCAGCGCGCAGACGGCGGCGACGATCGGCATGTCGATGCCGAGCGCGTCGGCGACCCGCTTGAGGACCGGCGCGGTGTAGGCGCCCTCGGCGACGGTGCGGCGGTCGGCGAGCAGGTCGGCGGCGCGGGCACCTTCGCCGATGCCCTTGCCGAGGCTGAAGTTGCGCGAATTGACCGACGAGCAGGTGAGGACGAGGTCGCCGAGCCCGGCGAGGCCGGCCAGCGTCTCGGCGCGGGCGCCCTTGGCGAGGCCGAAGCGGGTCATCTCGGCAAAGCCGCGCGAGATCAGAGCGGCGCGGGCGTTGAGGCCGAGGCCGCGCCCGTCAACCACGCCGCAGGCGATGGCGAGCACGTTCTTGACAGCGCCGCCGACCTCGGCCCCGGCGATATCGTCGGAGAGATAGGGGCGGAAGAAGGGCCGGGCGAGGCGGCGGACCAGCGCTTCCCCGAGCTCGGCATCCTGCGCCGCGAGGGTGACGGCGGCGGGGAGGCCGGCGGCGACCTCGTGGGCGAAGGTCGGGCCGGAAAGGACGGCGAGGCTGCTTTCCGGCTGCGCCTCCTGCGCCACCTCGTGCATCAGCTGTCCGGTCGCGCCCTCGATGCCCTTCGAGCAGAGGACGAGCGGCTTTCCCGCCGCCGGCGCCGCACTCAGCACTGCGCGGGTATGCTGGGCGGGCGTGACGACGAGCAGCGCATCGCAGCCGGCGAGGTCGGCCAGCTCCGAGGTGGCGCGCAGCGACGGGTGCAGACGGACGCCCGGAAGGAACAGGGCGTTCTCGCGCCGCTCGCCGACCGACTGCGCCACCTCCAGCTCGCGCGCCCAGAGCAAAGTCTCCTCGCCCTCCGCCGCCGCGACCTGGGCCAGCGCCGTCCCCCAAGCGCCGCCCCCGATTACCCCGATCTTCCGGATTTGGCTCAATGCTCTCCCTCCGTTCGGGCTGAGCCTGTCGAGGCCCCGCCTTTCTTCCCGACGGTGCAGCCAGTGAAGGGCAGCCCTTCGACAAGCTCAGGGCGAACGGTGCGGGTGGGAACCTTCACGCCTTCACTCCCGCGCCGCGCGCCTTTTCCGCGGCGGGATCGAGCGGCCAGCGGGCGCGGGCGGGAGCGTCGAGACGGTCGGTCAGCCCCGCCTCGAAGCGCAGCGCGCCCGCCCAGGCGATCATCGCCGCATTGTCGGTGCACAGCCAGAGCGGCGGGGCGACGAAGGGGAGGCCGTGGGCTGTGGCGAGATCGGTGAGTGCAGCCCGCACCGCCTTGTTCGCCGCGACGCCGCCGGCGACGACGAGGGCGGTGGCTTCGGGCGTTTGGCCGAGGGCGCGGGCGGTGCGATCGACGAG
>JALYHK010000257.1 GCA_030776605.1 Pseudomonadota bacterium | reverse complement strand
TGCACTCATAGCGCCGCCTCCACGATCCGTTCGACCAGCTCGGCATAATCCAGCCCGCGGTAGCGCGCCTGCTCGGGAACGAGGCTCAGCGGCGTCATGCCGGGCTGGGTGTTGACTTCGAGGAGATAGAGGCCCTCGAGCCCGCGCTCGTCGTCCCAGCGGAAGTCAGCGCGCGAGCAGCCGCGGCAGCCGAGGATGCGGTGCGCGGCGAGCGCCGCCGCCATCGCCGCCTCGGCGATCTCGTCCGGCACTTCGGCGGGGCAGACATGCTCGGTGAGCCCGTCGGTATATTTGGCGTCATAGTCGTAGAAGCCCGACTTCGGCCGAAGCTCGGTGACCGCAAGCGCCTCGTCGCCCAGCACGGCGACGGTGAGCTCGCGTCCCTTGATGAAGGGCTCGGCGAGCAGCCGCTCGAAGTGGCGCCACGGGCCCTCGGCGTCGCGGCCGATCGGGCGGCCGTGATTGCCGCCCTCCATGACGATCGCCACGCCTACCGACGAGCCTTCGTTCACCGGCTTCAGCACATAGGGCCGCGCCATCGGATCGGCTTCGTAAAGGCTCTCGCTGACGACGATTTCCCCCGGCGGCATCCGGATGCCGCGCGGCACGAGCACCATCTTGGTGAGCTCCTTGTCGATCGCGATAACCGACGTTTCGAGGCCGCTGTGGGTATATTTGAGGCCCATCAGGTCCATCATTCCCTGGACGCTGCCGTCCTCCCCGGGGGTGCCATGGAGGGCGTTGAAGACCACGTCCGGCGCCGTTTCGGCGAGGCGGCGGGCGACGTCGCGGCCCATGTCGATCGGGGTGACGCGGTGTCCGCGGCTCTCGAGCGCCTTGGCCACCCCTTCCCCGGAGGTCAGCGACACCTCCCGCTCGGCCGACCAGCCGCCCATCAGCACCGCGATGTGGAGGATGTCCATTACGCCGGCACTCCCACGCGCTGGATTTCCCATTCGAGCGTCACGCCGCTGTGGTCGCGCACCCGCCGGCGCACCTCCTCGCCCAGCTCCTCGATGTCCGCCGCCCGTGCTCCCCCGAGGTTGAGCAGGAAGTTGCAGTGCTTTTCGGAGACTTGCGCATCGCCGATGCGGAGCCCCCGGCAGCCCGCCGCATCGATCAGCTTCCACGCCTTGGTGCCGGGCGGGTTCTTGAAGGTCGAGCCGCCGGTCCGGCTCCTGAGCGGCTGCGAGGCCTCGCGCTCCTCGGCGATGCGGTCCATCTCGGCGCCGATCGCGGCGGGATCCCCGGGAGCGCCTTCGAACAAGGCCTCGACGAGGACCGCGCCGACGGGAACGTCGCTGTGCCGGTAGCTGTAGCCGAAGCGCTCCTTCGGCCAAGTCTCGACGCTGCCGTCGCGCAGCACCAGCGTCGCCTCGACCAGCACGTCGCAGACTTCGCGGCCATAGGCGCCGGCGTTCATCCGCACCGCGCCGCCGGCGGTGCCGGGGATGCCGCGCAGGAACTCCAGACCGGCGATGGCTGCGTCGCGCGCTTTCGAGGCGACGGTGATCCCCATCGCCCCTCCGCCGGCGCGGACGCGGTTGCCCGGCTCGACCCTCACCGCGGCAAAGCTCTTGGGCAGCCGCACCACCACCCCCGGCACGCCGCCGTCGCGGACGATGAGGTTCGATCCGACGCCGACCGGGAAGACCGGCACGGCCGGGTCGAGCGCGGCGAGGAAGCGCGCGAGGTCCTCGACGTCCTTCGGCTTCACCAGCCATTCGGCGAGGCCGCCGGTGCGGAACCAGATGAACTCGGCGAGCGCGCCGCCCGGCGTGGCTTCGCCGCGCAGAGCAGGGACAGTCACTCGCCCCACGGGCCCCTGCAAGCTTTCCTCCGCCGCGGGGGCGAGTGACTGTCCCCCGCTCATTTCGCCAGCCTCGCCTTGCGTATCCCATCGGCGAGCCCGGCGGCCCACTTGGTGATGTCGCCGGCACCGAGGCAGATCACCACGTCGCCGCGCGCGGCGATGTCGCGAAGCTTGCGGGCGAGCTCCTCGGGGCCGTCGACGGTGCTCACCGCCCGGTGCCCGCGCTGCTTCAGCCCTTCCACCAGAGCGTCGGCGTCGATCCTGTCGATGGGCTCCTCGCCGGCGGCATAGACCGGCGCGACATAGACGATGTCGGCGTCGTTGAAGGCGCCCTGGAAGTCGTCCATCAGGTCGCGCAGCCGGGTGTAGCGATGCGGCTGGACCACCGCGATGACGCGCCCTTGCGCCCCCTCCCGCGCAGCGGCGAGGACCGCCTTGATCTCCACGGGGTGGTGCCCGTAGTCGTCGATGATCGTCGCGCCCTGGACCTCGCCGACCTTGGTGAAGCGGCGCTTGACGCCGTCGAACTTCTCGAAGCCGCGGGCGATCGTCTCGTCGGGAATGCCGAGCTCGGCGGCGACGCCGATCGCGGCGAGTGCGTTCTGGACGTTGTGCCGGCCCGGCATCGGCAGCACGACGTCGGCGATCGTGCGCACCCGCCCCGCCCGGTCGCGCAGCGTAACGTCGAAGCGGTTGCCGCCGGGAAACGGGCGGACGTCGTCGCCGCGCACGTCGGCCTGGGCGGCGAAGCCGTAGGTCACGACGCGCCGGTCGCGCACCCGCGGGATGATCGTCTGCACCTCCGGATGGTCGACGCAGAGCAGCGCCGCGCCGTAGAAGGGCACGTTCTCGATGAACTCGACGTAGGCGTCCTTCACCTTCTCGAACGAGCCGTAATGGTCGAGATGCTCCGGATCGATGTTCGTGACCACCGCGATCGTCCCGTCCAGCCTCAGGAAGCTTCCGTCGCTCTCGTCGGCCTCGACGACCATCCAGTCAGAGCTTCCGAGACGGGCGTTCGAGCCGTAGGCGTTAATGATCCCGCCGTTGATCACCGTCGGGTCGATGCCGCCCGAGTCCATCAGCGCGGCAA
>JALYHK010000256.1 GCA_030776605.1 Pseudomonadota bacterium | reverse complement strand
CCGCCACCGTCCGCGTCACCGGGGACCTGATGGAGGTGTGGGCGCCCGCTCAGGCGCCGGGCCTCGCCCGCGCCGCCGCCGCCCGCGCCGCCGGTTTCCCCGAGCAGCGCATCACCCTCCATCCGACCCTCGCCGGCGGCGGCTACGGCCGCAAGATCGAGACCGCCGCGATCGAGCAGGCGGCGGTGATGGCGGTGCGGCTCGGCCGCCCCGTCCAGCTGGTCTGGCCGCGGATCGAGGAGATCCTGCAGGATCATCCGCGCCCTGCCGCCCGCGCCGCCATGGCCGCGCGCTTCGGCAACGGCGGACTGCTCGCCGCCTGGCAGGCGCGGATCGCGGTGCCGGCGACGATGGAGCGGGTGCTCGCGCGGCTTCGCGCCGGCGTCCTGCTCGGCCCGTCCGACGAGGCCGACGTGGCGGGCGCGGTGCCGCCTTACGCCATCCCCTCGGTCGCCGTCGACCGGCTCCCGGTCGATATCGGCATCGATCCGGGCCTGTGGCGCTCGGCGGCGCACAGCTACACCTGCTTCTTCACCGAATGCTTCATCGACGAGCTCGCCCGCCAGGCTGGAATCGAGCCTTTGTCGTTCCGGATGCAGATGCTCGGCGGCAATCCCCGGCTGGCGCGGGTGCTGTCGGACGCGGCGGCGCTCGGCGGCTGGGACGGCGGCCCGCCCGGCAGCGGCATCGGCATCGCCGGCCACAGCGCCTTCGGCTCGCACATCGGCCTGCTCGTCGAGATCGAGATCGCCGCCGGCCAGCGCGTGCGGGTGCTTCGCGCCGTCGCCGCCGTCGATTGCGGCCGCGTGGTCAATCCGGACGTGGTGCGCCAGCAGGTCGAAGGGGCGATCGTCCACGGCGTCTCCGGCGCCGTCGGCCGGCCGCTGCTGGTCGAGGACGGCATGCCGACCGCCCGCACCATCGCCGACTACGGCCTGCCGACGCTCGCCGATGCGCCCGAAGTCACGGTCGAGATCGTCGCTTCCGAGGACGAGCCGGGCGGGATCACCGAGCTCGGCGTGCCGCCGGTCGGGTCCGCCGTCTCCAACGCGCTCTTCTCGCTCACCGGCCAGCGGGCGCGGGTGCTGCCGATCGTGATCGGGAGCGGCCGGCGTTGAGGCCGGAAGCGCACCCGCCGGTGCCGCCGCCGAAGGTCGGCGTGCTGCTGGTCAACCTCGGCACCCCGGACGCGCCCGAGCCCGGCGCGGTGCGGCTCTACCTCAAGGAGTTCCTGTCCGACCCCCGCGTGGTCGAGATCCCGCAGCTCGTCTGGCAGCCGATCCTGCGCGCCGTCGTCCTCACCACCCGGCCGCGCAAGTCCGCCCGCGCCTACAGGCAGGTCTGGACCGAGCAAGGCTCGCCGCTCGCCGCGATCACCGCGCGCCAGGCGCGGGCGCTGGCGGGGGCGTTCGGGGAGGATGTGATCGTCGACCATGCGATGCGCTACGGCCGTCCGGCGATCGGCGAGCGCATCGGCCGGCTGATCGAGCAGGGCTGCGATCGCATCCTGATCGCGCCGCTCTATCCGCAGTACAGCGGCGCGACGACGGCGACGGCGAACGACGCGGCCTTCGCCCATCTGCGGCGGCTGCGCCGGCAGCCGGCGGTGCGGACGCTGCCGCCCTATTACGACGATCCGGCCTATATCGCGGCCCTCGCGCAGGCGACGCGGGAGAGCCTCGCCGCGCTCGATTTCGAGCCTCAGGCGCTGGTCGCCAGCTTTCACGGCATGCCGCAGCGCACGCTCGAGCTCGGCGACCCCTATCACTGCCATTGCCGCAAGACGGCGCGGCTGCTCGAAGAGGCGCTCGGGCGCGAGCTGGTCGTCGCCTTCCAGTCGCGCTTCGGCCGCGCCAAATGGCTCGGGCCGGCGACCGACGAGGTGCTCGCCGCGCTGCCGGCGAAGGGGGTGACGAGGCTCGCGGTGCTCGCCCCCGGCTTCGCCGCCGATTGCCTCGAGACGCTGGAGGAGCTGGCGATCCGCGGCCGGGCGACATTCCTTGCCGCGGGGGGCAGCCATTTCGCCTGCCTCCCCTGCCTCAACGACAGCCCGGCCGGGATAGAAATGCTCCGGACGCTCGTTGGTCGGGAGCTTGAAGGCTGGGTTCCCGCGCCATAGGGGCCGCCCAACAGGAGGAGAGGGACATGGCACGCGTTGCACTCGTCACCGGCGGCACCCGCGGCATCGGCGAGGCGATCAGCATCGCGCTGCGCGATGCGGGGATGACCGTCGCCGCCAACTATGCCAGCAACGAGGAGAAGGCGCGGCAGTTCAGCGAGCGCACCGGCATCAAGGCCTACAAATGGGACGTCGGCGACTATGACGCCTGCGTCGCCGGCGTCCGCCGGATCGAAAGCGAGCTCGGCCCGGTCGACATCCTCGTCAACAACGCCGGCATCACCCGCGACGCGACGATGAAGCGGATGAGCCGCCAGGCGTGGGACGAGGTGATCGACGTCAATCTCGGCGGCTGCTTCAACATGGCCAAGGCGGTCTGGGACGGGATGAACGAGCGCAGGTTCGGCCGCGTCGTCAACATCGGCTCGATCAACGGCCAGGCCGGCCAGTACGGGCAGGTCAACTACGCCGCCGCCAAGTCCGGCATCCACGGGTTCACCAAGGCGCTGGCGCAGGAAGGCGCCCGCGCCGGCATCACCGTCAACGCCGTCGCCCCCGGCTATATCGACACCGAGATGGTGGCGGCGGTCCCGGAGGACGTGCTCGCCAAGATCGTCGCCCGCATCCCGGTCGGCCGGCTCGGCCGCGCCGACGAGATCGCCCGCGGCGTCGCCTTCCTCTGCGCCGACGACGCCGGCTTCATCACCGGCTCGACGCTCAGCATCAACGGCGGCCAGCACATGTATTGACGGCCCCCAAAGGCCGTCATCCCCGCGAAAGCGGGGATCCAGACCGAGGC
>JALYHK010000255.1 GCA_030776605.1 Pseudomonadota bacterium | reverse complement strand
GTCTCGCCGAGCGCCCGGTCGAGCAGCTCGGACATGCCGGCGATCACCCGATTTACGTCGACGGGCTTGGGCTGGAGCGGCTGCCGCCGCGAAAAAGCGAGCAGCCGCTGGGTGAGCGATGCGGCGCGCTCGGCGCCCTTCATCGCATTGCCGATCGCCCGCAGCGCACGCGGGTCTCCGTCCGCGCCGAGGCTCCGGCGCGCCATATCGATATTGCCCGCGACGACTGTGAGGAGATTGTTGAAGTCGTGGGCGATGCCGCCGGTAAGCTGGCCTACCGCCTCCATCTTCTGCGCTTGGCGGAGCGCCTCCTCGATCCGTTCGCGCTCCGCGATCGCCTGCTCGATGCGGTCCTCGAGCGTCTGGTTGAGGTCGCGCAACGCCGCTTCGGCCCGGCGGCGCTCCTCGAGCTCGCGCTGGGCCGATTCGAAGAGGCGCGCGTTGTCGATGGCGATCGCGGCCTGCCCGGCGATGCCGACCAGCATCCGCTCGTGGCGCTCCTCGAACATGCCGACGCGCTGGTGGCCGAAGAACAAGCCGCCGATCACCTCACCCGAGCGCGACACGACCGGAACGGCGAGATAGGAGCGCACGGGCAGATGCCCCGGGGGCATGCCGCGGTAGGGCTCCTCCCGCCCGTAGCGCGCGTCCTGCGTGATGTCGTCCGAGCGGACGACGCCCCTGCCTTCGAAGGTCGGCTTGAACACCGCAGTGGCCCGCGGCATCGGAAAGTCGGCGAAGGCCTCACGCGGCGCTCCGGACAGGGCGTAGAGCATGTAGGTTTCGCCATCGCCCTCGGCGCGATTGTAGAAGAAGGCGCCGAATTCTGCGCCGGTGATCTCGACTCCGGCGTCGATCACCATCTGGACCACCCTTTGGAGGTCGAGCTCGGCGGCGACGGCCGCGCCGACGCGGTTGAGGGTGTCGAGCAGCCGCCGCTCCTCCTCGAGCGCGCGCTCGGCGGCGCGGCGCTCGGTATCATCGCGCACCGTAAGGACGCCGCCCATGCGCCGGCCATCCTGCGCGACGATCGGCCGGGCGCCGCCGATCGCGAGCACCTCGCTGCCGTCCGGCCGCCGAATCCGCCAGCGCGCGTCGGTGACCGTCTCGCCGCGCAGGGCGGCCCGCGCCAGCGGCAGCTCCTCGGAAGGGTGCGGCTCTCCTTGCTCGGTATGAAGCCCGTAGACACGGCTGTAGTCCGACGGCAGCACACCTACGCGGTCGGTGCCGTGAAGCTGGGCGGCGGCCTCGTTGATGAAGGTGATCCGCCCGTCGCCGTCGGCGACAACGACTCCTTCGGCGAGCTGCTGCAGCACCGCGGCCTGCTCGGCGGCGATCGCCTCGGCGTCCGCGCGCGCCTCGGTGAGGGCCCGCTCCGCCTCCTTCTCGCGGCTGATGTCCCGCACCTCCAGGATCGTGCCGACGGTCTTCGATTCCTCGTCCCGGATCGGGCTGGCGGTAAAGGCGACGGGATAGAAATGGCCGTCCGGGTGAACGAAAATCTCCTCCCCCCGCATGTTGTTGTTCTCGGGGAAGGCGCGGTCGATCGGGCATTCCTCGAGCGGAAAGGGCGTGCCGTCCGGCCTGGTGTGGTGGACGACCTCGTGAAGCGGGCGCCCCTGGGTCTCCGCCAGCGAATAGCCGGTGAGACGCTCGGCGGCAGCGTTCATGTAGATGCAGTGCTGGCGCTCATCCATCAGGAAGATCGAGACGCTGGCGTTGTTGAGCACTGCATCGAGGCGGCGCTCGAGCGCCCGGCGCTGCGCGTCGGCGACGAAGCTGTCGGTGACGTCGATCCCCTCGGCGAAGATGCCGCTGACGGCGCCCTCGGCGTTGCGGATCGGCTGGTAGACGAAGTTGAAGTAGCGCTGCTCGGGCAGGGCGCCGCGGCTGCGCGCGAGCAGCAAGGGAACGCCGCGGCCTACATAGGGCTCGCCGGAACGATAGACCTCGTCGAGCAGCTCGATCAGGCCCTGGCCTTCGAGCTCGGGCAGGACCTCGCGCGCGGGGCGGCCGAGATAGTCGCGTTCGCCGAGCAGCCGGCGATAGGCGGCGTTGACGAATTCGAAGACGTGGTCTGGCCCGCGCACGATGGCGATCAGACCCGGCGCCGCCTCGAACAGCTCGCGCAGCCGCTGGGCCTCCTGATCGATCGGCACGTCGTCGAGCCTCATCGGCAACCCCTGCGATCCTGGGCAGACGGCGCTCCCCCCAAGGCGAAGAGCATACCGAAGGACGGGGCGCTTAACGCATGTTGGGCGGCTTTGTCTCCACGGCGGGGGCGAACAGGTTGACTTGTTAAGCTTTCCCCCCCACATGCCGCCCAGCGAGGCGCCATTGCAGCGTGAACGCCCGAAAGGCCGGCTCCGCCTCGTACTTTTCCAAGGTTTCCCATTTCACGCGGGTCACCAAGGGCCCCGGAAAGCGCTGCTTTCATGGGCGCCCATCACCCGCCGTTGCCGCGCGCCCGCAGGGCTCGCGCGGCCGCCGCACAATTTGCGAGTTCAATTCCAATGTCATTCGAAAACCTCGGGCTGTCGCAGCCCGTCCTCCAGGCGCTCGCGCTCAAGGACTACAGGACTTCCACTCCGATCCAGGAGCAGGCGATCCCAATGCTGCTCGAAGGCCGCGACCTGCTGGGCATCGCCCAGACGGGCACCGGCAAGACCGCGGCCTTCGTGCTGCCTTCGCTCGATCGTCTGGCTGCAACCAAGCGCAGCCTGCGGCCCGGCGAGGTGCGCATGCTGGTGCTTGCACCGACGCGCGAGCTGGCGGCGCAGATCGCCGAGAGCGCCAAGGCCTATGGCCGCTTCATGAACCTCTCCGTCGGAGTGGTGTTCGGCGGCGTCGCCAACGGCAAGAGCATTCGCGAGGTCGCTCGCGGCGTCGACGTGCTCGTTGCGACTCCGGGCCGGCTC
>JALYHK010000254.1 GCA_030776605.1 Pseudomonadota bacterium | reverse complement strand
TCCCGATCCTGACCATACGCTCGGCGATGGCCAACTTCAGGTCGACCTTCGAGCAGAATCCGGGCCGGCTCAACGTCCACGATGCCCACGGCTTTCGGGTGATCGTCGATTACGCCCATAATGCGGCCGGCCTCCAGGCGATCGGGCAGGTCGTGCGCGGGCTCTCGCAGCGCTACAAGAGGACGATCGGCGCGGTGTCGATCGCCGGCGACCGGCGCGACGAGGATATCGTCGAGATGGGCCGGATCGCCGCCGGCATCTTCGATGAGATCATCTTCCGGGAGGACCCCTATACGCGCGGCCGGCCGCGCGGGCAGGTGATGGGCCTCCTCCGGGAAGGCGCGCTGCAGGCGGGCCGCTCGGAGGATCATCTCCACCTCATCGCCGGCGAGAAGGCGTCGACCGCGGCGGCCCTGGCGATGGGGCAGCCCGGGGATCTGATCGTCATTACCCCCACCGACGTCCACGCCGCCTGGCAGCAGGTCAACGCCTTCAAGCCGGCGCTCGTCCGCTCCGCCGGCCGCGGCCCTCTCGTCGCGGCCGAATAGATGGAGGCATCTTTGAGGACGGCCGGCTTGGCCGGGCGGACAACGGTCCCGATGTCGCCGTTGCGCTGGCGACGAGCGAGGCGCCGGAGCCGATCGCCTGGCTGACCAAGCACGAGGAATGCAATGGCGGGTGACGAACGGCGGCAGCGGGGCTGCCTGATCATGATCGGCGGCGGCGAGGATCGCGATCCCGGCAGCGAGCGGGTGATCCTGCGCGAGATCGCCAGGCGGGTGCGCGGCGGCAGGCTGGTGCTGGCGACGGTCGCGAGCCACAAGCCGGAAGGCTATTTCGACGATTATGAGCGCGCCTTCGCCGACCTCGACGTCGGCGAGCTCGTCGAGCTCTACGTCGAGGACCGCTGCGAGGCGGGCGACCGGGAGAAGCTGTCGGTGCTCGACGAGGCGGCCGCGATCTTCTTCTCGGGCGGCGATCAGCTCCGGATCACCAGCCAGATCGGCGACACCGGCATCGAGGCGAAGGTGCGGGCGATCTACGAGCGGGGCGGCCTCGTCGCCGGCACTTCGGCCGGCGCGTCGGTGATGAGCGACACCATGCTGGTCAAGGGCACCAGCCAGGAGACCCACCGCATCGGCGACCTGCACATGTCCCCGGGCCTCGGGCTGATCCGCGACGTCATTATCGACCAGCATTTCGCCCAGCGCGGCCGCTTCGGGCGGCTGATCGGTGCGGTGGCGCACAATCCGCGGGTGCTCGGCATCGGCATCGACGAGGACACCGCCGCCGTCGTCGAGGACCATGTCTTCACCGTCATCGGCAGCGGCGCCGTCTACGTCGTCGACGGCACCGACGTCAGCTACTCCAACGTCGCCGAGGCGCGGCCCGAGCGGGTGCTGTCGATGCACGACGTCACCGTCCACGTGCTCGGCACCGGCGACCGCTTCGACCTGAAGCAGCGGCGTCCGATCCCGGCGCGGGATGAGGCCCCGTGCGGCTAAGCGCCCGCGAATCGGCACGACCCGTCGGCCCTTCAGGTTGCCGAAAGCCGGTATTTCCTATAAAGAGCGCCACTTCCGGCCATTTGCGACGATGAGAGCGGTGCTTCGACTTTCCCCTGCCTTGCGCCTTCCTTTCCAGCGGCTCCCCGCCCTCCGGCTGCGCGCGCCCGAGGCCGTGCGCCGGCACTGGATGGGGATGACGGTGCTGACGACCGCGCTGGGCCTCTATGTCCTGGCGGCGCTAAGCGTCAGCATGAGCGGCGGCGCCGTGCCGGGCATGCGCAGCGCCCATGCCGCTCCCGCCCTGCCGCCGCGCGAGCAGGTCGAGGCGCTGACGCCGCATGCGCTGCGTGCGATCAGCCCAGCCGACGCGGTTGCGGTCAACGCCTCGATTCCCATCGCCGAAGGCCCCAATCCGGCGGCGAGCCCGTTCGCGCTCCGCTTCGCCAGCGAGGCAGACCGCGCCCGCTCGCTGCAGTGTCTCACCGAGGCGATCTATTACGAGGCGGCGACCGAGCCTCTCGACGGCCAGCGTGCCGTCGCGCAGGTGGTGCTCAACCGGCTGCGCCATCCCGCTTATCCCAACACCGTCTGCGGCGTCGTCTTCCAAGGCCACGAGCGTCGCACCGGCTGCCAGTTCACCTTCACCTGCGACGGCTCGCTCGGCCGTGCGCCTGTCGCCTCGCTCTGGGCGCAGGCGCGCCGCGTCGCCGAGGAGGCGCTCGCCGGTGCGGTCTACCGGCCGGTCGGCTGGGCGACCCACTATCACGCCAATTACGTCGTCCCTTATTGGGCATCGAGCCTGGTGAAATCGGCGAACGTCGGCACCCACATCTTCTACCGCTGGACCGGCGGCTGGGGCCGCGCGCCCGCTTTCTCCGACCGTTATGCGGGTGTCGAGCCGAGCATCGTCCGTCGCCGCACCGCACCGCCGCCGCTGCCCGGAACCGAGGAGGCGCTCGCCGAGGTGCGCGATGCCGCCGCTGCGGAAGCTGCGGCCGAAGCGCGGCAAACGGAGGCGGTGGGCAGCGTCGATAGCTTCCAGCGCGCCGTGCTTCGCCGCTACGAGCCGCTGCGCCGGGAGACCGCGAACGCGATGATCGCCGAGCGGACGCGCGAGGACTCGAGCATGACCAACAGCCAGCGCTGGGCGCTCACGGGGACTTCCTCCGGTCCTGCCCAGACGCCGCTCGGCCGCCGCAACCCCACCGCGCAGGCGGCCGAGCCCGAACCCGTGCCGGCGCCGACCGTCCAGGCCGCGCCGGCCGCGCAGGCGGGGCGGTAGCATCTCCCGAAAGGAGCTGCTCTTCTAGAAAATCCGGAAGCCGAGCGACACGCCGGCGCCGAAGTCGGGAGCGCCTTCCGAGAGGCCGGCGGTGCCCTGGATGCCGAGCGTCACCCGGCGCGAGAGGGCTGCAGTG
>JALYHK010000253.1 GCA_030776605.1 Pseudomonadota bacterium | reverse complement strand
GACCTCGACGACGTCATCCTCGGCTGCGCCAACCAGGCCGGCGAGGACAACAGGAACCTCGCCCGCATGGCCGGGCTGCTCGCCGGCCTTCCCGACAAGTCCGGAGGCGTGACGCTCAACCGCCTCTGCGGCTCCGGGATGGACGCGGTGGCGATGGCGGCGCGGGTGATCCGCGGCTCGGAGGCCGACATGGCGATCGCCGGCGGCTCAGAGAGCATGAGCCGCGCGCCTTTCGTCATGGCCAAGGCGACCAGCGCCTTCGACCGTAACGCCGAGATGTACGACACGACGATTGGCTGGCGCTTCGTCAACCCGAAGATGAAGCACGCCTACGGCGACGACACCATGCCCTCCACCGCCGAGAACGTCGCGCAGGAATGGCAGGTGAGCCGGGCCGATCAGGACGCGTTCGCGGTGCGCAGCCAGGACAAGGCCGCCGCCGCGCAGGAGAGCGGGCGCCTCGCCGCCGAGATCGTCCCGGTGACGATCCCGCAGCGCAAGGGCGATCCGATCGTCGTCGACCGCGACGAGCACCCGCGCAAGACCAGCATCGAGGCGCTCGCCAGGCTCAAGCCGATCGTCCGGGAGGGCGGCACCGTCACCGCCGGCAACGCTTCGGGCGTCAACGACGGCGCCGCGGCGATGATCGTCGCGTCCGAGGACGCGGCAAGGCGCAATGGCCTCACCCCCCGCGCCCGCGTCCTCGGCGGCGCCGTGGCCGGCGTGCCGCCGCGCATCATGGGCATCGGCCCCGCGCCGGCCTCCCAGAAGCTCTTGAAGCGGCTCGGTCTCTCGATCGCCGACATGGACGTGATCGAGATCAACGAGGCCTTCGCCGCCCAGGCGCTGCCGGTGCTGCGCGAGCTCGGCCTTGCCGACGACGCCGAGCACGTCAATCCGAACGGCGGCGCCATCGCCCTCGGCCACCCGCTCGGCATGTCCGGCGCGCGGCTGGTGATGACCGCCACCGAGGAGCTCCACCGCCGCGGCGGCCGCTATGCCCTGTGCACGATGTGCATCGGCGTCGGCCAAGGTATAGCGATCGCGATCGAGCGGGTCTGAGCCGGCTCCGGCCGCTCGTTCAGAGCTTCCGCCTCCTCTGTCTCCCTGCGGCACAGCCGATTTTGCGCGCTTGCGGACGGCGCGCCGCGGCGCGATCTCGGGCGTTGCGGGGGCAGAGGAGGACTAGAACCGACCATGGCCGACATGCTCCAAGCCGCGGTGAAAAGGGTGCTGTCCAAGCTTATCG
Organism: Pseudomonadota bacterium; assembly: GCA_030776605.1. Classification (GTDB taxonomy): domain Bacteria; phylum Pseudomonadota; class Alphaproteobacteria; order Sphingomonadales; family Sphingomonadaceae; genus Allosphingosinicella. The sequence goes on along the minus strand of JALYHK010000253.1, from coordinate 1,696 downwards.
CCCCGGCCGCGCTACTCGTCCTGCTACTGCACGGGCTGCCCTCGCCGGCCCCCGCCCAGAACGGCTTTGCCGGCACGACGCCGCTGCGCACCGCCGCCCGACCCGCCAGCCCGGCGCGCCCGGCCGAGATCGCCAGCCTGCGGGTGGTGAGCGAGCTCGCCATCGACCGCTGGCTGCGCCCCGGCGAATATGCCTGGAACGCCGAGGGCGTCACCGGCGGCGAGACGGTGATCGTCGTCAACATCCGCGCCCGCGTCCTCTCGGTGTTCCGCGGCGGCGTCGAGATCGGCCGGTCGAGCATCATCTACGGCGCCGACAACAAGCCCACCCCGCTCGGCACCTTCACCATCCTCGAGAAGGACGCCGACCACGTCTCCAACCTCTACGACGCGCCGATGCCGCACATGCTGCGCCTCACCTGGGACGGCATCGCCATCCACGGCTCGCCGGCGCTCGCCGACGATCTCGCCACGCGCGGCTGCGTCGGCCTGCCGCGGGAATTCGCGCGGCTGCTCTTCTCGGTGGCGAGCGTCGGCGACCGGGTGATCATCTGGAGCGGCCAGCCCTCCGCCTGAGCCGCATTCTCCCGCCGCGCCACCCCTGCGCGCTTCGTGCGTTGATTGAAGGAAAGGGCGCCGCCTGCTAGGCGCTGCGCGGGAGATGAGATGTACACGACCGAGCTGCAGAAGACGAACAAGCTGGCCTCCACCGAGGATTCCGACAAGCTCGCCGCGTTCGAGGCGAGGGTCGCCGCGGACGAGTTCATCGAGCCCAAGGACTGGATGCCGGAGGCCTACCGCCGCACGCTGACCCGGCAGATTTCCCAGCACGCCCACAGCGAGATCGTCGGGATGCTGCCCGAGGGCAATTGGATCACTCGCGCGCCCTCGCTTCGGCGCAAGGCGATCCTGCTCGCCAAGGTCCAGGACGAGGCGGGGCACGGCCTCTATCTCTACAGCGCCGCCGAGACGCTCGGCACCAGCCGCGAGGAGATGATCGAGGCGCTGCACTCGGGTAAGGCCAAGTACAGCACCATCTTCAATTATCCGACGCTCACCTGGGCAGACATCGGCGCGATCGGCTGGCTGGTCGACGGCGCCGCTATCATGAACCAGGTGCCGCTCCAGCGCACCTCCTACGGCCCCTATGCGCGGGCGATGGTCCGGGTCTGCAAGGAGGAGAGCTTCCACCAGCGCCAGGGCTACGAGATCATGATGGCGATGGCCGGCGGGACGCCAGAGCAGAAGAGGATGGCGCAGGACGCATTGAACCGCTGGTGGTGGCCGTCTCTGATGATGTTCGGCCCGCCGGACGAGAACTCGCCCAACACCGCCCAGTCGATGCGCTGGAAGATCAAGCGCGAGACCAACGACGAGCTCCGGCAGAAATTCGTCGACATCACCGTGCCGCAGGCCGACGCGCTCGGCCTCACCGTCCCCGATCCGGCGCTGAAATGGAACGAGGAAAGCGGCCATTACGACTTCGGCGAGGTGGACTGGGACGAATTCTACGCCGTCGTCCGCGGCGAGGGGCCGGTGGCGAAGGAGCGGATGAAGGCGCGGCGCGAGGCGTGGGAAGAGGGCGCCTGGGTCCGCGAAGCGGCGGCGGCCTATGCGGAGAAAAGGGATCGGAAGGCGGAGGCGGCGTGAGCAGATCCTCCCCGCAGGCGGGGAGGATTTGCCGTGAAGGACTGGCC
>JALYHK010000252.1 GCA_030776605.1 Pseudomonadota bacterium | reverse complement strand
GGAATGATGCTGGCCGACCACGGCGCTGCGGTCGTCCGGGTCGAGCGCGAGGACCGGCCATCGGCGATCCCGCCGGAATATGACATTCTCGCGCGCAGCCGCGCGTCCGTCGTGCGGCTCGACCTCAAGAGCGAGCGGGGGGCGGCGCGGGTGCGGGAGATCGCGCGCGACGCCGACGGGCTGATCGAAGGCTTTCGTCCGGCGGTCATGGAGCGGCTGGGGCTCGGGCCCGAGGTGCTGTGCGCGGACAATCCGCGGCTCGTCTACGGGCGGATGACGGGATGGGGGCAGGAGGGCCCGCTCGCGCAGGCGGCAGGGCACGACATCAACTATATCGCGCTCGCCGGGGCGCTCCACACCTACGGGCGCGCCGGGGGGCCGCCGGTGCCGCCGGTCAACGCGGTGGCCGACTTCGGCGGCGGCGGGATGCTGCTCGCCTTCGGCATGCTGGCGGGCATCCTTTCGGCGAGGCGCACCGGGAGGGGCCAAGTGATCGACTGCGCGATGGTCGACGGGGCGGCGCTGATTTCGGCGCTCACCTGGTCGCTGAAGGCGGCGGGGCTGTGGCAGGACGAGCGCGGCGCCAATCTGCTCGACACCGGCGCGCCCTTCTACGACGTCTACCGGTGCGCCGACGGAAAATGGGTCTCCGTCGGCGCGCTCGAGCCGCAGTTCTTCGCGGTGCTGAAGGAGAAGCTCGGCCTCCGCTCGGGCCAGCACGATCCGGCGCTGCGCGACGAGCTCGCCGCCGCCTTCCGCGGCCGCGACCGCGCCCACTGGTGCGCGTTGCTCGGGGGCTCCGACGCCTGCTTGGCGCCGGTGCTCAGCCTCGCCGAGGCGCCGGAGCACCCGCATCTGGCCTCGCGCGGCACTTTCGTCCACGACAGGGGCTATCCCGAACCCGCCCCCGCGCCGCGCTTCACCGCCAGGGAGGACTGATGCTCGACACCTCGCGCCGCACCGCCTTTTCCGAGGACCACCAGCTGTTCCGCGACCAGGTCCGCCGCTTCCTCGCGCGCGAGCTGCTGCCGCACATGGACCGCTGGGAGGAAGAGGGGATCATCGACCGCGGCTTCTGGAACAAGGCCGGCGAGGCGGGGCTGCTCTGCCCGACGGTGCCGGAGGAATATGGCGGGCCGGGGCTCGACTTCGGCTTCAATGCGGTGATCGACGAGGAGCTCGCTTATGCCGGCTCCACCGCCGGCATCACCCTTCATTCGGACATCGTCGCCGACTACATCGTCGCCTACGGATCGGAGGAGCAGAAGAGGCAGTGGCTGCCGCGGATGGTCTCCGGCGACACCGCCACCGCCATCGCCATGACCGAGCCGGGCGCGGGTTCCGACCTCCAGGGCATCCGCACGACCGCCCGCCGCGACGGCAACCATTATGTCGTCAACGGCTCGAAGACCTACATCACCAACGGCCAGCATGCCGATCTGGTCATCGTCGTCGCCAAGACCGATCCGGGCCTTGGAGCCAAGGGCGTGTCGCTGCTCCTCGTGGAGGCGGACCGCCAAGGCTTCGCCCGCGGCCGCAACCTCGACAAGATCGGCTTCCATAGCCAGGACACCTCCGAGCTCTTCTTCAACGACGTGCGGGTGCCGATCACCAACTGCCTCGGCGCGGAAGGAATGGGCTTCGCCTATCTGATGGACCAGCTCCCGCAGGAGCGGCTGTCGATCGCCTGCGCCGCCCAGGCCGTCGCCCAGCGCGCCTTCGACGAGGCGGTGAAGTTCACCAAGGAGCGCAAGGCGTTCGGCCAGACCGTCTTCGATTTCCAGAATACCCGCTTCGCCCTCGCCGAGCTCGCCGCGAGGCTCCAGGTCGGCTGGGCGCATCTCGACTGGGCGCTGAAGCGGCACATGGGCGGGGCGCTCACCGCCGCCGAGGCGAGCGCGGCCAAGCTGTGGCACACCGACCTTCAGTGGGAGGCGTGTGATGCTTCGCTGCAGCTCCACGGGGGCGCGGGCTATATGGAGGAATATCCGATCGCCCGTCTCTGGCGCGACGCGCGGGTGACCCGCATCTTCGGCGGCACCAACGAGATCATGAAGGAAGTGGTGAGCCGCGCGATCTGAGCCGGTCATCCGAAACGAGGTCACCCCGATGAAGATCGTCGGCAGCTATGTCAGCCCCTATGTGAGGAAGGTTCTGGCCTGCCTTTCGCTCAAGGCGCTGCCTTACGAGATCGACCCGATCACGCCCTTCTACGGCGATGAGGAGTTCGAGCGGCTCTCGCCGCTGCGGCGCATCCCGGTGATGATCGACGGGGAGCTTGCGCTCTGCGATTCGTCGGTCATTTGCGAATATCTCGACGAGGCCTATCCCGGACGGCCGCTGCTGCCCGACGCGGTGGCGGACCGCGCCCGCGCCCGCTGGCTGGAGGAATATGCCGATACGCGCCTCGGCGACATCTTCATCTGGGGCCTCTTCTATCAGAAGGTAGTCCGGCCCGCGGTGTGGGGTGAGCCCGGCGACGAGGCGCGCATCGACAAGGCGCTGAACGAGGACGTGCCGCGCGCGCTCGACTGGCTCGAGCGCCAGCTCCCGGAGCACGGATGGCTGTTCGAGGACGACATCGGCCGCGCCGACATCGCCATCGCCACCTTCTTCCGCAACGCGGCTTATGCGGGCTTCGAAGTGGACTCCGCGCGCTGGCCGCGCACCGCCGGTTTCGTCGCCCGCGCCCTCGCCGACCCGTGCTTCGCCGATCTCCTTCGCTTCGAGGAGGTCCAGCTCGGGACCAGGGCTCGGGGGCGGCGCCTGGCCTTGCTCGCCGCCGGCGCGCCGCTCAGCGCGGAGACGCTGGGGACGCGCGAGCCGCGCCGCGGGGTGATGCCGCTTTGAGCGCAGAGGCCGGGGCAGCGCTGGAGCGGGCGTGGGAGGCGCTTGCGAGCGATCAGGAGAGCGCAGAGGCGAAGCGGCGGCTCGTCGCGCTCCTCAGGCG
>JALYHK010000251.1 GCA_030776605.1 Pseudomonadota bacterium | reverse complement strand
ACGATGCCCCACGCCGCCTGCCCGCCGGCGGCGCCGGCGAGCGTGCCATCGTCGGCCGCGGCGGCGTCCAGCGGCTCGATCAGCGTCAGCGGCATCGATTCGGCGGTGATGAACTCCGAGCTCGCCTCGAGCTCTTCCCTGTCGCCGGCGCTGAGGTCCTCGACGCTGACCTCCGTCTCCTCGGCGGCGGCGGCGGCGAGCGCCTCGCCGGCCATGCCGGCGAGGATTTCGCCGACCGGCATGTCGGCGGCGGCAGCGGCGGCGGCAGGCCTGCGGATGACGATCGTGGCCATCTCGAGCTCCTTTTTCGAGTCGGCCTCTTATAGCATCACGCAGTTTTTCTTTCCAGCGGCCACGAATAGTTCAGCGCGTAAGAAAACACGCTGCGAATAGGCGCGGCTCCGGCGCCGTCACTGGTGCGTCTTGCTCCGGGCGCGGGCGATGATCTTCTCCGGATCGGCGATGAAGCTCCTGAGGTGATCGACGTCTATCGCCGTCAGGCCGAGCGCGGCGCCGTTGTCGATCTGCAGCTGCCAGCAGGGCACTTCGCCGTCGACGCCGTGCCACGGCTTCCGGTTGTCGTGCTGCCAGATGTGGTTGGCGTCGTGGACGACGCAGGAGGCGGCCCAGGACGGGCTGACGAAGCTGCCGTCGCGCCGCCTGAACTCATCGGTGTCGTAGAAGAAGATGTCGTCGCGCACTTCCGCATAGGAACGCAGCGGCTTGGCCGAAAAGACGATGGCGCGGAGGAAGCGGAGCGCTTTCTTGGCCTGGTCCGACAGCGAAGGGTAGCAGGCTTCGAGCTGCGCGGCGGTGGCGGCGATCAGCTTCCACTCGCCCGAACCCGGCGCGACCGTGTCCTTGTCGATGACGAGCAGCAGGTCGCTGCCGCCGAGCGTCACATAGGCGCCCACCGTGTTGCGGAGCGGCATCTTCCTTTTCTTCGGGAAGAAGGACTGGCGCTTTTCCGAAATGGCGGCGAGCGGCGACGGCGAACCGTTGGCCGGCACGAGCTGCGAGTAATGATGATAGCGCTTCCTGCCGACGACGATCGACTGTGTCATTGCCGCACCTCCCCCGGGCTCCGTTCCAGCGCAGCGGAGCTTTCCGAGGCTAGCCCTGCCGCCGCGCCTGTCAAACGAAGACACAACCGATTGGGTGCGATCCTCCGCCGCCTTGCCTGGACGGGCTTCAGTCCCCATGTCGCGGCCGTGCGTTGACGCTCGGCGCGCGCTCCCCTACGACTGGAACATAGCTGGAACGTACGGCCCCATGCTGACCCACATCTCCGTCCGCGGCGCGCGCGAGCACAACCTCAAGGGGATCGATGTTGACATCCCCCGCGAGACGCTGACCGTGATCACCGGCCTCTCCGGCTCGGGCAAGTCCTCGCTCGCCTTCGACACCATCTATGCCGAGGGCCAGCGCCGCTACGTCGAATCGCTCAGCGCCTATGCGCGCCAGTTCCTCGAGATGATGCAGAAGCCCGACGTCGACCATATCGAGGGTCTGTCGCCGGCCATCTCGATCGAGCAGAAGACGACGTCCAGGAACCCGCGCTCGACGGTCGCCACCGTCACCGAAATCTACGATTACATGCGCCTGCTCTGGGCCCGCGTCGGCGTCCCATACAGCCCCGCCACCGGCCTCCCCATCGCCGCCCAGACCGTCAGCCAAATGGTCGACCGGGTGATGGCCCTTCCCGAAGGCACCCGCCTCTATCTGCTCGCCCCGGTCGTGCGCGGCCGCAAGGGCGAGTATCGCAAGGAGCTCGCCGAGTGGCAGAAGGCGGGCTTCACCCGCGTCCGCATCGACGGGGCCTTCCACGACATCGAGGAAGCCCCCGCCCTCGAGAAGAATTTCAAGCACGACATCGAGGTGGTGGTCGACCGCCTCGTCGTGCGCGAAGGCATCGAGACGCGGCTGGCGGATTCGCTGGAGACGGCGCTGAAGCTGGCCGACGGGCTCGTCTATCTCGATCCTGCCGATCCTCCTGAATCCCCCCTCCCCGAGGGGGAGGGGGTAGGGGGTACTGAGTCCGAGGGCACTTCCGACGGTCGAGCCCCCTCACCCAACCATCGTGGCGGCTCTTTGGAGCGTCCGGGGGACGGTCCTGCCGCCACGATCCCCCAAGGGGAGAGGGCTTTGCAGGACAACGCCCCTCCGGGCCGCATCGTCTTTTCCGAAAGGTTCGCCTGCCCCGTCTCCGGCTTCACCATCGCCGAGATCGAGCCGCGCCTGTTCAGCTTCAACGCGCCGCAGGGCGCCTGCCCGGCCTGCGACGGCCTCGGCGAGAAGCTCCTCTTCGATCCCGAGCTGGTCGTCCCCAACGAGAATCTCTCGATCAGGAAGGGCGCCGTCGTCCCCTGGGCGCGCTCCAACCCGCCCTCGCCTTATTACATGCAGGTGCTCGGCTCCCTCGCCCGCGAGTTCGGCTTCAGCCTCGACACGCCCTGGAACCGCCTCCCCGACGAGATCCGCGACATCATCCTCTTCGGCACCAAGGGCCGCCCGGTCACCCTCACCTTCGTCGACGGGCGCAAGAGCTACGACGTCAGGAAGCCATTCGAGGGCGTGATCGGAAACCTCAACCGCCGGATGCTGCAGACCGACAGCGCCTGGATGCGGGAGGAGCTGAGCAAGTACCAGTCCGCCGCCCCCTGCGAGACCTGCGGCGGCGCCCGCCTCCGCCCCGAGCCGCTCGCGGTCAGGATCGCCGGCGAGAACATTTCCCAAGCCACCCGCCGCAGCGTCCGCCACGCTTTCGCCTGGTTCTCGAGCCTCGAGGAGAAGCTGACGCCCCAGCAGCGCGAGATCGCCCGCGCGATCCTCAAGGAGATCAACGAGCGGCTCGGCTTCCTCAACAACGTCGGTCTCGATTATCTGAACCTCGCCCGCGACTCCGGCACGCTCTCCGGCGGCGAGAGCCAGCGCATCCGGCTGGCGAGCCAGATCGGCTC
>JALYHK010000250.1 GCA_030776605.1 Pseudomonadota bacterium | reverse complement strand
GTGCCGGGGCGGGGATGCTGGGCAAGCTCAACATGGACGAGTTCGCGATGGGCTCGTCGAACGAGACCAGCGCCTACGGCCCGGTAATCAGCCCGTGGCGCCGCAGGGACGGGAGCAACGCCGCGCTGACTCCCGGCGGGTCGTCGGGAGGCTCGGCGGCAGCGGTGGCCGCAGGAATCGCCCCGGGCGTCACCGGCACGGACACCGGCGGATCAATCCGCCAGCCGGCGGCCTTCACCGGCATCTGCGGGATCAAGCCGACCTACGGCCGCTGCTCGCGCTGGGGCATCGTCGCTTTCGCCTCCTCGCTCGACCAGGCGGGCCCGATGGCCCGCGACGTCCGCGATTGCGCGATCCTGCTCGAGGCGATGGCCGGCTTCGACCGCAAGGATGCGACGTCGCTGCAGCTCGACGTGCCGGCGTGGGAGGCGAGCCTCTCCTCCGACATCCGCGGCAAGCGCATCGGCATTCCCAGGGAATATCGGATCGAGGGGGTGCCGGAGGAGATCGACCGTGTCTGGGAGCGCGGCATCGAACTGATGCGCGATGCCGGGGCGGAAATCGTCGAAGTGTCGCTGCCGCACACCAGATATGCGCTGCCGACCTATTACATCATCGCGCCCGCCGAGGCGTCCTCCAATCTCGCCCGCTACGACGGCGTGCGCTACGGCCTTCGCGTCCAGCCCGAGCAGGGCGGCCTCGGCGACATGTACGAAGCGACCCGCGCCGCCGGCTTCGGCGCCGAGGTCAAGCGCCGGATCATGATCGGCACCTATGTGCTCTCGGCCGGATTCTACGAGGCCTATTTCAACCGTGCGCAGAAGGTCCGGGCGCTGATCGCGCGCGATTTTGAGCGGGCGTTCGCCGAGGTTGACCTGCTCCTCACCCCGACCGCGCCCTCTGCCGCCTTCGCGCTCGGCGACAAGAGCGCCGATCCGATCGCCATGTACCTCAACGACGTCTTCGCCGTCCCCGCCAGCCTCGCCGGGCTGCCCGCGATCAGCGTCCCGGCCGGCCTCGACGAGCAGGGCCTGCCGCTCGGCCTCCAGCTCGTCGGCCGCGCCCTCGACGAACAGGGCGTGCTCGACGCCGCCCTGGCGCTGGAGGAACGCGCCGGCTTTAGTGCACGGCCGGAGGCGTGGTGGTGACGCGGTCCAATGACAGGACCATCCCCGTTCATCCCATCTACGGATGGGGGTGGTCGGACACCCGGTCCGCCAGAGCGATCGTGGACACCCCTGCGGATTTCGAGGTGGTGCTTGACAACGAGCAGGGGGCGGGGCTGTCCGGGACCGTAGTCTCCGTCGGCCATCCCTTTGCAGGTGCAACGGTCAGAATGTCGCGCCGCCACACCGAATGGGATGGCGACGTCAACGTTGAAATCCGTGGGAACGAGCCCGAGCCGTTCGGCGCAACCGGCTTCGCGCAGATTCCACTCGAAAGTTTTGAGCGTTGAGCGACTACCGCATCCAGGGCGCCGCCGGCGAATGGGAGGTGGTGATCGGCCTGGAAGTCCACGCCCAGGTCGTCTCGCGCGCCAAGCTCTTCTCGGGCGCGCCGACCGACTTCGGGGCCGAGCCCAATGCGCAGGTGTCGCTGATCGACGCGGCGATGCCGGGCATGCTTCCGGTCCCCAACCGCGAATGCATCCGCCAGGCGGTGCGCACCGGCATGGCGCTGGAGGCGAAGATCAACGCCTGGTCGCGCTTCGACCGGAAGAACTATTTCTATCCGGACCTGCCGCAGGGCTATCAGATCAGCCAGCTCTACCACCCGATCGTCGGCGAGGGCGAGATCCACATCGACCTCGACGGCGGCGGCACCAAGACCGTCGGCATCGAGCGCATCCACCTGGAGCAGGACGCCGGCAAGATGCTCCACGACCAGCATCCGAGCTTCTCCTACGTCGACCTCAACCGCTCGGGCGTCGCGTTGATGGAGATCGTCTCGAAGCCCGACATGCGCAGCCCCCAGGAGGCGGGCGCCTATGTCCGCAAGCTTCGCTCGATCCTGCGCTACGTGGGTTCGTGCGACGGCAACATGGAGCAGGGGTCGATGCGCGCCGACGTCAACGTCAGCGTCCGCCGCCCCGGCGCGCCTTTCGGCACGCGCTGCGAGATCAAGAACGTCAATTCGGTGCGCTTCATCATGGCGGCGATCGAGCACGAGGCGGCGCGCCAGGTGGACATCATCGAAAGCGGCGGCACCATCGTCCAGGAAACGCGGCTGTTCGATCCCGATAGGGGCGAGACGCGCAGCCTCCGCTCGAAAGAGGAAGCGCACGACTATCGCTACTTCCCCGACCCGGACCTTCTCCCGGTGGAATTAAGCGATGCCTTCCTCCACGAGTGCCGAGCGAGCCTCCCCGAGCTGCCCGACGCCAAACGCGAGCGCTACGAGGAGGCGCTCGGCCTTTCCGCCTACAATGCGGCGGTGCTTACCGCCGAGGTGGAGACCGCGCGCTGGTTCGAAGCGCTGCTCGAGGCGGTCGGCGAGGAGCACGCCCAGCGCGCGTCCAACTGGGTGATTTCGGACTTGTTCGGGGCCCTCAACCGCCTCGGCGTCACAATCGAGGAGAGCCCCGTCACGCCCACGCAGGGCGCGCGGCTCCTCGTCCTCATCGCCGACGGCACCCTCTCCGGCACGCTGGCCAAGCAGGTGTTCGAGATCATGCTCGAGACGCGCCAGGACCCGGCTCGGATCGTCGAGGAGCGCGGGCTGAAGCAGACGTCCGACACCGGCGCGATCGAGAAGGCGATCGCCGAGGTCCTCGCCGTGAACGCCGACAAGGTCGCCGAATACAAGTCCGGCAAGGACAAGCTGTTCGGCTTCTTCGTCGGCCAGGTGATGAAGCAGACCGGCGGCAAGGCCAACCCCAAGCTGGTCAACGAGCTGCTGCGCGCGAAGCTGGCCGAGTGACGATGGCGGGCGCCACGCCGGCCGGTCGGCGCAGACAGGGAAGGACATGAC
>JALYHK010000249.1 GCA_030776605.1 Pseudomonadota bacterium | reverse complement strand
CTATCGCTGGCTGCCGGTGCGCCTGCTGTTCCGCCACGAAATGCCAGCCGCCCGCGACCTTGCGCGCGGGCGCACGCCGGTCGCCATCGTCGCGGCGGCGCGAGACGCGCTCATCCTCCCCGCCCGCACCGACGCGCTGCGCCGCGCCGTGCCCAACCTGGTGTACGATCGCACGCTCCCGAACGCCGGCCACAACGACCTCTACCAGCGCCCCGACTTCCGCCAGGCGATGCGCGAGGCGCTCGCCGCGATCGAAAATTCGCGGACATGAGTTCCCCTCTTGTTCCCCGTGAACAAATGCTGTACATGGGCTCCCGCGTTGAACCACCGGCGCGGACGCAATACGGGGAGCCAGGCCATGACGGCATCGCTGAAGATCGTTTCCGACAGGAATTCTGAAGGCATGGACAAGCAGAAGGCCCTAGAGGCCGCCCTCGCGCAGATCGACCGCGCCTTCGGCAAGGGCAGCGCGATGAAACTGGGATCGCGCGAGGCGATCGAGATCGAGACGATCTCGACGGGCTCGCTCGGCCTCGACATCGCTCTGGGCGTCGGCGGCCTTCCGCGCGGCCGGGTGGTCGAGATCTACGGGCCGGAAAGCTCCGGCAAGACGACGCTGGCGCTGCAGGCGATCGCCGAGGCGCAGAAGCAGGGCGGCACCGCCGCCTTCGTCGATGCCGAGCATGCGCTCGACCCCGTCTATGCCAAGAAGCTCGGCGTCGACGTCGACAACCTCATCGTCTCGCAGCCCGACACCGGGGAGCAGGCGCTCGAGATCACCGACACGTTGGTGCGCTCGAACGCGGTCGACGTGCTGGTCGTCGATTCGGTCGCGGCGCTGGTGCCGAGGGCCGAGATCGAGGGCGAGATGGGCGACAGCCACGTCGGCCTCCAGGCGCGGCTGATGAGCCAGGCGCTGAGGAAGCTCACCGGCTCGATCTCCAAGTCGCGCTGCCTCGTCGTCTTCATCAATCAGGTGCGGATGAAGATCGGCGTGATGTACGGCAATCCCGAGACGACGACCGGCGGCAATGCGCTCAAATTCTACGCCTCGGTGCGCCTCGACATCCGCCGCACCGGGCAGATCAAGGACCGCGACGAGATCATCGGCAACACCACGCGGGTGAAGGTGGTGAAGAACAAGGTCGCGCCGCCGTTCAAGCAGGTCGAGTTCGACATCATGTACGGCGAGGGCATCTCCAAGGCCGGCGAGATCCTCGACCTCGGCGTCAAGGCCGGGCTGATCGAGAAGTCGGGCGCCTGGTTCAGCTACGATTCGGTGCGCATCGGCCAGGGCCGCGAGAACGCCAAGCAGTATCTCAAGGAGAATCCGGAGATCGCCGACAGGCTGGAGCGGGCGATCCGCGGCAAGACCGAGGAGGTCGCCGACGCGCTGATGACCGGCCCCGCCGCCGAGGAGGATTATTGAGGCGCGGCAGCGGCGGCTTTCCGCCGCCACGAAGCGTCATCTTCGTCACCTTCCGCGCGCGGGCGGGCGCCCCGGCGCCCGGTGGGGCCCTGAGCCGGCGTTGACTTTCGCGGCAAAGGCCCCACCGATGCGCAGGCGGCAGCGAGGAGGGCGAATCCATGGAGATCGAGAAGCGCGGCGGCCTGTCGCTGCAGATGCAGATGCTGGTCGGCTTCCTCGTCGGCCTCGTCCTCGGCCTGGCCGTGCACATGACCCAGCCCGGCGCGCCGTGGGTCGATACGGTGACGACCTATGTAACCGGGCCGATCGGTGAGATCTTCCTGCGCCTCCTCTTCATGCTGGTGATCCCGCTGCTCTTCTCGGCGCTGGTCGTCGGCATCGCCGAGATGGGCGACGTGCGCTCGCTGAAGCGGGTCGGCCTGAAGACGCTGGTCTTCACCGTCCTCTTGTCCAGCATTGCCGTGGTGCTCGCGCTTGCCGTTGCCAACCTCTTCCAGCCCGGAGCCGGCGTCGATCCGGCGCTCGCCGACCGGCTGCTCGCCGAGTCGCGCGAGCGCACCGGCGAGCTGCTCCAGACCAGCGCCGAGCAGCCGTCGGGCGTCCAGGCGCTGCTCAACATCATCCCGCGCAACGTCATCGCCGCCGCCTCGGCCAACGATATCCTCGCGGTGATGTTCTTCGCGCTGGTATTCGGCATCGGCCTTCTCCTGGTGAACAACCCGTCGGCCCAGCGCCTCCAGGAGGCGATCGAGGGGCTGTTCTCGGTGACGATGCGGCTGATCGGCATCATCATCCGGTTCGCGCCGATCGCGGTCGCCGCCTTCATGTTCAACCTCGCGGCGATCTTCGGGTGGGAGCTGCTGGTGCGGCTCAGCGCCTATGTCGGCGTCGTGCTGCTCGCGCTCGGCGTCCACATGTTCGTCACTTATTCGATTGCCCTCAAGCTGCTGGGCGGGATGTCGCCGATCGCCTTCTTCCGCGGCATCCAGGAGGCGATGGTGATGGCCTTCTCGACCGCTTCGTCCAACGCCACCCTGCCGACCGCGCTGCGCGTCGCCGAAAACGAGCTCAAGCTGCCGCCGCGGGTCTCGCGCTTCGTGCTCACCATCGGCGCCACCGCCAACCAGAACGGCACCGCCATCTTCGAGGGCGTCACCGTCCTGTTCCTCGCGCAGTTCTTCGGGGTCGAGTTGACCATCTGGCAGCAGGTCACCGTGCTGCTGATGTGCATCCTCGGCGGCATCGGCACGGCCGGCGTGCCGGCAGGCTCGCTGCCGGTGGTGGTGATCATCCTCGCCATGGTCGGCGTTCCGCCGGCGGGGATCGGGCTGGTGCTCGGGGTCGACCGCTTCCTCGACATGTGTCGGACCACCCTCAACGTCACCGGTGACCTCACCGCCGCGGTGGTCGTCGCGCGCGGCGAGGAACATGCGCCGCCGCCGGTGGTCGAGCCGGAGCCGCCGACGCCGTTCGTCCAGCCGAGCGCCTAGCGCGGCGGTCGTTCGGCCGCGGCGCCGGGTTCGGCGGCCTCCTGCTCGCGCGGTGGAGCAG
>JALYHK010000248.1 GCA_030776605.1 Pseudomonadota bacterium | reverse complement strand
GGCCGCCACCGCCAGGTAGGTCTTCCCCGTGCCGGCGGGCCCGATGGCGAAGGTCATGTCCTCGCTTGCAAGCGCTTCCATGTAGGCGGTCTGCGTCGTCGAGCGCGGTACGATCGTCTTCTTGCGGGTGCGGATCATCACCTTGGGCGGCTCGGCGACCTCGGCGGCGATTATGCCGTCGAGCGTCGGCTGCCCGGACATGGCGATGATCGCCTCGACCGTCTCCGCGTCTATGTCCTGCCCTTCGTCGAGGCGGTTGTAGAGCCCGACTAGGACGTCGCGAGCGCGGGCGGCGTCCTCAGGCTCGCCTTCGATCTGCACCTTGGTTCCGCGCGCGGCGATATAGACGCCGAGCCGGTCCTCGATCGCAACGAGGTTGCGGTCGAACTCGCCGAACAGCGGCCCCATGAGGTGCGGCTGCTCGAACTGGAGCTCGAGCCGCGCCCGCGGCGGCGCTTCGGCGGCGCGCTTCTGGGGCATCAGGCGGCCGCCCTCACCAGCTCCGAGGCGCCGAGACTGTTGGGGCCGGCGGCGACGATCTCCACCTCGACGATGTCGCCGATCGCCGCCTCCGTCTCGAGATGGACCGACTGCAGCCAGGGCGACTTGCCGACACGCTGGCCGGGCCTCTTGCCGTCGCGTTCGAGCAGAACGGAGGTGCGCTTGCCGATCGTCGCCCGGTTGAAGGCGAGCTGCTGGGCGTTGAGCAGCGCCTGGAGCCTCTGCAGCCGCTCGTCCTTCACTTCGTCCGGAACCTGCCCGTCCATCTCGGCTGCCGGAGTGCCCGGCCGCGGGGAATATTTGAACGAGTAGGCCTGCGCATAGTTCACGCGCTCGACCAGCCGCAGCGTCTCCTCGAACTCGGCGTCCGTCTCGCCGGGGAAGCCGACGATGAAGTCGCCCGACAAGGCGATGTCGGGGCGCGCCTCCCTCACCCGCTCGAGTAGCCGAAGGTAGCTGTCCGCGCTATGGCTGCGGTTCATCGCCTTGAGCACGCGGTCGCTCCCGGACTGCACCGGCAGGTGGAGGTACGGCATGAGTTTCCCGACGTCCCGGTGGGCGCGGATCAGGCCTTCGCTCATGTCGTTCGGGTGGCTGGTCGTGTAGCGGATGCGGGCGAGCCCCGGCAGCCGGTCGAGCGCGGCGATCAGATGCTCGAGCCCCCTGCCGCTCCCGTCCGACCAGGCGTTGACGTTCTGGCCGAGGAGCGTGATCTCCTTGGCGCCCAGATCGATCAGCGCCCGCGCTTCGTCAACGATCGCATCGGAGGTGCGCGAGACCTCGGCACCGCGGGTGTAGGGCACGACGCAATAGGTGCAGAATTTGTCGCAGCCTTCCTGGACGGTGAGGAAGGCGCTCGGCCCCTGCCGCCGCCGCGCCGGCAGCGCGCCGAACTTGGAGCGCGCCGGCATGTCGGTATCGAGCGCGCGTCCGCCAACCTTCGCCTCGGCCAGGAGCGCGGGGAGGCGGTGATAGGCCTGTGGGCCGACGACGATGTCGACCGCCGGCGCCCGGCGCGGAATCTCCTCGCCTTCGGCCTGAGCGACGCAGCCGGCGACGGCGATCATCGGCCGATCGCCCTGCCGCTTCGCCAGCCGGCCGATCTCCGAATAGACCTTCTCGGCGGCCTTTTCGCGGATGTGGCAGGTGTTGAGCACGACGAGATCCGCGTCCTCGGCCGTGCCCGCCGCTGTAAGGCCCTGCTCCTCGAGCAGCTCGGCCATCCGCCCGCCGTCGTAGACGTTCATCTGGCAGCCGAAGCTTTTGACGTGGAACGTCCGCGGATCTCTACTCTTCATCGCGGCGCTATAGGCGAGCGCGCGCCGCTTCGGAAGCGTCGCCGCCGTCCAGCGCCTCCAGGATGCCGAGGCGCGCCTGCACGGCAAGCGGCTTGCGGTCCGCGAATGCGGCGGGATCTAGCGGCGGAAGGAAGCGAACGCGCACCGGGATCGTGCCCCTGCGCGAAAGCACCCGCTTCGCATTCGCCGCCGCGGGCTCCTTGCCGACCCAGGCGATGTCGTGCGCCGCCTCGCCGAAGTCGATCGCCACCGGCTGGACGCGCACGCCCGGAAGCGGCGGGAACAAAGCGGCGAGCAGGCTGGCGCGGAACGGCAGCACCTCCCGCCCGCCTTCGGTGGTCCCTTCGGGGAACAGCGCCACCGGACGTCCCGAGGCGAGGGCCTCCCGCAACGCCCGGGCCTCGCCGCGCACGCCGCGCCTCTCGCTGCGCTCGACGAACACGGTGTCGTTGAGGCCGGCGAGCCAGCCGATCGCCGGCCAGCGCTTCACCTCCGCCTTCGAGACGAAGGCGGCCCCGGCGGTCTGCGCAAGGATCATGATGTCGAGCCAGCTGCTGTGGTTGGCGAGGAACAGGACGTGCGAGGGGAGCGGCCTGCCTTCGGTCTGCACCCGCACTCCCGCGACGAAGCCGACCCAGGCGAGGAACCGCCGCGGCCACGGCGAGCGCGCGCCGCCGGCCCTCCAGAGGAAGTGGAGCGGCAGGCATATGGCAAGGCCGAGGAGGGTCGCCGCGCTGCGGAAGACGAATCGGATCGGCAATCCCTCAGTTCTTGCGGCCGAGGGCGACGCCGTAGAGCTCCATGCGGTGGTCGACCAAACGATAGCCAAGCCTATCGGCAATACGCCGCTGCAGCGCCTCGAGCTCCTCGTCGACGAACTCGATGACGTTGCCGGTCTCGACGTCGATGAGATGGTCGTGGTGCGTCGCGTCGGCGGCCTCGTAGCGGGCGCGGCCGTCGCCGAAATCGTGCCGCTCGAGGATTCCCGCTTCCTCGAACAGCCGGACGGTGCGGTAGACGGTGGCGATCGAGATTCCCGGGTCGATCGCCGAGGCACGGGCGTGCAGCGCCTCCACGTCCGGATGGTCCTCGGACTCGGAGAGGACGCGGGCGATGATCCGCCGCTGATCGGTGATGCGCTGGCCCTTGTCGGCTCACAGCGCCTCGATGTCGATCCTACGGGACATGCGTCTTTGCC
>JALYHK010000247.1 GCA_030776605.1 Pseudomonadota bacterium | reverse complement strand
CTCCTGCGGCGCCCGGTAGAGCCGCGCCCGCCCGCCCGGCCGCTGGTCGTCGAGCAGGACGAACGGCGCCGCGCCGAGGGTTTCGCTTGTCATCGCCCGCCGCCGCGCCCAGATCGGCACGCGCGCCGGCGCTGCGCCCGGCGGTGGAGAATGATCGTGGTTTCCAGTGTCTTCGATCTCTTCAAGATCGGGGTCGGCCCCTCCAGCTCGCATACCATGGGGCCGATGACGGCCGCCTGCAACTTTGTCGAAGCGCTGGTCGCGGAAGGGCTGTTCGAGGAGACCGATCGGGTCGGCGTCGACCTCTACGGCTCGCTCGCGCTCACCGGCAAGGGCCACGGCACCGACCGCGCGATCCTGCTCGGCCTGTCGGGCGAGCGCCCCGACGGTCTCGACCCGGACGAGGCGGAGAAGACGGTGCAGCGCATCCGCCACAGCGGCCGCATCCGCCTCGCCGGCCGCCGCGAGATCGCGTTCGACGAGGCGCGTGACCTGCGCTTCCTCCAGCGCGAGCGGCTGCCCCACCATTCGAACGGGATGCGCTTCACCTCCTGCCGCGCCAGCGGCGAGGCGCTCGCCAGCCGCATCTATTATTCGGTCGGCGGCGGTGCGGTCGTCGACGAAGCGGCGGTCGCCCGCAACGCCCCCCCCGAAGGCCCCGCCGACGTGCCCTACAACTTCCGCTCCGCCGCCGAACTGCTCGGCATCTGCGAGAGGGAGGGGCTCGCCATCGCCGACGTGGCGCGCGCGAACGAGCGCGCCGGCCTCTCCGATGCCGAGATCGACGCGCGGCTCGACGCGATCGCGGAGGCGATGTCGGCCTGCATCGACCGCGGCATCAGGGCGGACGGCGTCCTGCCCGGCGGCCTCAACGTCAAGCGCCGCGCGCCGGCGCTCTACCGGCTCCTCCTCGAGCGCGCCGAGCGCAGCTTTCAGGACCCGCTGACGGTGCTCGACTGGGTCAACCTGTGGGCGCTGGCGGTCAACGAGGAGAATGCCGCCGGCGGCCGCGTCGTCACCGCGCCCACCAACGGCGCCGCGGGCATCGTGCCGGCGATCATCCGCTACTATCAGCGTTTCACGCCGCGCGCTTCGGAGGAAGGGGTGCGCACCTTCCTGCTCACCGCCGCCGCGGTGGGCTCGCTGTTCAAGGAGAATGCGTCGATCTCCGGCGCTGAGGTCGGTTGCCAGGGGGAGGTCGGAGTCGCCTGCTCGATGGCCGCGGCGGGGCTCACCGCCGCGCTCGGCGGTAGCCCGGCGCAGGTCGAGAATGCGGCGGAGATCGGCATGGAGCATAATCTCGGCCTCACCTGCGATCCGGTCGGCGGGCTGGTGCAGGTGCCCTGCATCGAGCGCAATGCGGTCGGCGCGGTGAAGGCGATCGAGGCCTCGCGCCTCGCGCTGGTCGGCACCGGCGAGCATCGCGTCAGCCTCGATCAGGTGATCGAGACGATGCGCAGGACCGGCCTCGACATGAACGAGCGCTACAAGGAGACCAGCCTCGGCGGCCTCGCCGTCAACGTGGTCGAATGCTGACCCTTTCGCTTCCAAAGCATGCCCGGAGAGAAAGACCATGAGATATCGCAGGCTCGGCGCGAGCGACCTTGAAGTCTCCGAAATCTCGCTCGGCTCCTGGCTGACCTACGGCGTCGGGGTCGAGGCGGACCGGGCGCGGGCCTGTCTCGACAAGGCCTTCGACGTCGGGATCAACTTCATCGACACGGCCAACATCTACGGCCGCGGGGCGGCCGAGACGTTCCTCGGCGAAGCGCTCGCAGGGCGGCCGCGCGACAGCTATTTGCTCGCGACCAAGCTGTTCTTCCCGATGACCGAGAGCGATCGCGGCCTTTCGCGCGCGCAGGTCGAAAAGCAGCTCGAGGCATCGCTGCGGCGCCTCCGGACCGACTATGTCGACCTCTACCAGTGCCACCGCTACGACGACGAGACGCCGCTCCGCGAGACGATGGAGGCGCTGACCCGCGCGGTCGAGAGCGGCAAGGTGCGCCACATCGGCTTTTCGGAATGGCCGGCGCAGCGGATCCGCGAGGCGGTCGAGATGGACGGCGTCGCCCGCTTCGTCTCGAGCCAGCCGCAATATTCGCTGCTCTGGCGGAGGCCCGAGGAGGAAGTGATCCCGCTTTGCGCGGCCAATGGCATTTCGCAGATCGTCTGGTCGCCGCTCGCCCAGGGCGTGATCACTGGCAAATATGATCCCGACGCGCCGCCGCCGCCGGGCACGCGCGCGACCAGCGAGGAGATGGGCGGCTGGATGGACCGGCTGATGCGGCGCGAGATCCTCGAAGCGGTGCAGCGGCTGAGGCCGCTCGCGGCGGAGGCGGGGCTGACCCTCAGCCAGTTCGCGCTCGCCTGGGTGCTGCGCGAGCCCGATGTCGCATCGGCGATCGTCGGCGCCTCGCGGCCCGAGCAGGTCGAGGACAACGCCGGCGCCTCCGGCGCGAAGCTCTCCCCGGATGCGATCTCCGAGGTAGACAAGATCCTGGACGGGGTGGTCGTGCGCGGCTAGGAAAGGGCCGGAGGTTCATACTCTTCCATCCCTTCGCGCGGTGTTGTAGCATTGCGGGCGTGGAACGAGACCACATAGCATCTACCGGACCAGGCTTTCTCGCCGGACGGCTCCCTCGACCGTCCCTGCCCCGACCGTCCCTCTAGGGTCCCCTGGGGTCGCGCTCGGGGCATCCGCGTCTCTCCCGTTACCGGGGAGCGTTGCGCGCGGAAGAGTCTCCATCAAGGCATTCGAGATCGAGGGAAAGATGCTCGCCTTCACCACGAGAGAAGACGTTAGAGTAGACGAAACCACCCGAACCGGATCTAAAGCCGCATCCGAGGCCGACTCCGGCGTCCGCGTCCGGCAGATGAACGATACGGACCTGGAGCGCATCCTGGAGCTGAGGAGCGTGGTGCGCTGGTCGGCGGACCCCAGGGCGTTCGAGCTCCTGCGTGGCGTGCGCGACGCCCGCTGGGCGGTGGCCGAGGCCC
>JALYHK010000246.1 GCA_030776605.1 Pseudomonadota bacterium | reverse complement strand
GTGATGGAGGCCGCCGCCACGGCCTGCGAGCTCGCCCACAGCCCCGCCGCCTGCGGGGAGAGCGGCAACACGAACGGCGGCCGGCACGGCAACGGCCGCTGAGGCGGCGCTCAGCGCGGCGCCATCGCGTAATCGACCCACACCTGGACCTGGGTCTCGATCTCTCCGGGTTCGACAGGCGGCGGGGGGCCGACCCGGCTCCCGCTCACCGTGATCGCGTTCACATTCTCGCTGTAGCGCTGGCGCTCGCTGACCCGCAGCACCCGTACGACGCGTAGCCCGAGCGCCTCGGCATAGGCTTCCGCCTCCTGGCGGGCGAGCCGCACCGCATGGGCCTGCGCCGCGCGGACGGCGGGCACTTCGTCGACGAGCCCAAAGCTCGGTCCCGACACGTCGTTGGCGCCCGCGCCGAGGAGCGCGTCGAGAAGCTCCGGCGCACCACGCAGGTCGCGCAGCGTCAGCTCGACGCGATTGGTCGCGATGTAGCCGACGATCCGGGGTCGCCGGTCCTCGGCCTCGGCGCGGTGCCGGTCGCTCTCGTCGAACCGCGGCTGGATGCGAAGATCGGTTGTGTGGATATCCGCCGGCGCGACGCCGCGGGTCCGCACGGCCTCGATCACCCGCCGCGCGAGCACTGAGTTCGCCGCCAGCGCTTCCGAAGCCGTGTCGCCGGTCGTAACCACCCCGGCGGTGATCACCATCAAGTCCGGCCGGGAACGGTGGGTGCCGGTCGCCTCCACCTCGAGCAGCGTCTCGCCCGGATTGAGCTCCAATCGCGCGTTCTGCGCGGCCGCCGGCGCGCCGGCGGCGAGCATCAGCGCCGCCGCGGCGAGGACTACCAGCCGCATCGCCGCCCGCGGTTCTGCTCGCGCAGCCAGCCGAGCAGAGGTCGGAAATATTCGACCATCGGCTCGGCCGACATCTCGCGGCTGCCGGTGAAGGCCTCGAGCGCCTCGGGCCAGGGCCGCGAGGCGCCCATCGCCAGCATCTCGTTGAGCCGCCGCCCGACCTCGCGGTTGCCGTAGAAGGAGCAGCGGTGGAGCGGCCCCTGCCAGCCGGCGATGTCGCAGGCGGCCTTGTAGAACTGGAACTGGAGGATGCGGGCGAGGAAGTAGCGGGTGTAGGGGACGCTCGCCGGAATGTGGTATTTGGCGCCGGCGTCGAAATGCCGCTCGGTCCGCTCGACCGGCGGGACGATCCCCTGATACTGCAGCCGCAGCCGGTCCCAGGCCGCCTGATACTCGCTCGGCTGGATTTGGCCGGAGAAGATGCCCCAGCGGTAGCGGTCGATCAGAAGGCCGAACGGGAGGAAGGCGATCTTGTCGAGCGCCTGGCGCAGCAGCAGCGCCCGGTCCTGCTCCTCGGTGGGCAGCTGGTTCTGGCGCAACAGGCCGATCTGGACGAGATATTCGGGCGTGACGGAAAGCGCGATCATGTCGCCGATCGCCTCGTGGAAACCATCGTTCGCGCTGTCGAGGTAGAGGAAGGGCTGATCGTTGTAGGCGCGCTGGTAGTAGTTGTGGCCGAGCTCGTGGTGGACGGTGACGAAGTCGTCGGCGTTGACCCGCGTGCACATCTTGATCCGCAGATCGTCCTCGTTGTCGACGTTCCAGGCAGAGGCGTGGCAGATCACTTCGCGGTCGCGCGGCTGAGTGATCATCGAGCGCTGCCAGAAGGTCTCCGGCAGCGGCGCGAAGCCCAGCGAGCTGAAGAACGCCTCGCCCTGCCGCACGATGCGCTCGGGCGTGTAGTTCGCCCGCTGCAGCAGCTCGGTGAGTTCGTAGGGGTCGCCGCCCCGCGTCGGCGGCGCGACGACGTCGTAGATGTTGCCCCATTCCTGCGCCCACAGGTTGCCGAGCAGATCGGCGCGGATCGGGCCGGTCGCCGGCTGGACCTCGTCGCCATAGTGGCGGTTGAGGCCGGCGCGGGCGAAGCAGTGGATCTCCTCGTAGAGCGGCCGCACCTGCTCCCACAGCCGCTCGGTGAGGGCCGCGAACTCGTCGGGCGGCATGTCGTATTTGGACCGCCACATCGCGCCGGTGTCGGCAAAGCCGAGCTCGCGCGCGCCGGCGTTCGAAATCTCCACCAGCCGGGCATATTGGTCGCGCATCGGCGCGCCGACGTTGTTGTTCCAGCTGGTCCACATCTCGCGCAGGTCTTCGGGATCGCGCACCGTCCCCATCCGCGCCTCGATCTCGTTGCCGGTCAGCGTCTCGCCGTCCATCGTCCCCCGGCCGCGGCCGTATTGGGACTGGAGGTCGGTCGAAATGCGGTTGAGCTCGGCCGCCGCGCCCGGCGTGGTCGGCGCGGGCAGAACGAGCGCGCTCCTCAGTATGTCGAGCTTCCGCCGGGTGTCGTAGCTGAGGCCGGGGACGTCCTGGTAGCGCGCCGCTTCGTTGGCGAGGCGCACGCCCAGCTCGGTGGCGAGGGTGCCGAAATGGGCAGCGAGCGCATCGGTGTCCTCGGTGATGTAGGTCGCATTGACCCACTCGGCGCGGGCGCGGAGCACCGAAAGCTCGGCGAGCTCGCGCTCGGCGCGCTCGACGAAGGCCTGGGCCTCGGCGGCGGTCGGCTGAGCGGGGGCCTGCTGCTCGGCCGAAACGGCCGCAGGCGGCGGTAAGGCAGGCCGCGGCGGCGAGGGCGAGAAGCGAAACACTGGCTTTCATCGGCCGATCCTCTCTCGTGCTTGTCGCGGCGCTCTTTGCTCCTCCGCCCGAGCCGGGGTCAAGGGGCGAGGAAGGCGGCGATCGCCCGGCCCAGATCGGGCTTGGTGACTGCGCTCATGTGGCCGCCCGGCACTTCGACGTAGCGGCCGCGCGGCAGTAGCTCGGCGAGCGCCTCGGCCGAGCCGTTGTCGCGGTCCTCGTCGCCGGAGAGGACGAGCGTCGGGATTTCGATCGCGCGCAGCTCCTCCTCGCTGGTGTCGACGAAGCTCTCCAGCAGCGGCAGCAGCGCCTCGGGATCGCCGCCGGTGGTCTTGAGGAAGACCTCGGCGAGCCATTCGGGCGA
>JALYHK010000245.1 GCA_030776605.1 Pseudomonadota bacterium | reverse complement strand
GCCCCCAGCCGACGCTGCTCTACGGCTACGGCGGCTTCAACATCGCCCAGCTCCCCGCATTCCAGCCGCGCTGGCTGACCTGGGCCGACATGGGCGGCGTGCTCGCCGTGGCGAACCTGCGCGGCGGCGGCGAATACGGCCAGGCCTGGCACGACGCCGGTCGCCGCGCCCACAAGCAGAACGTCTTCGACGACTTCATCGCCGCGGCCGAGTATCTGATCGCGCAGGGCATCACGACCAATCGCCAGCTGGCGATCGAGGGCCGCTCCAACGGCGGCCTCTTGGTTGGCGCGGTGATCAACCAGCGGCCCGACCTGTTCGCCGCCGCCCTTCCCGGCGTCGGAGTGATGGACATGCTGCGCTTCGACCGATTCACCGCCGGCCGCTACTGGGTAGACGATTACGGCTACCCCAATCGCGAAGAGGATTTCCGGATCCTGCGCGCCTATTCGCCCTACCACAACATCCGCGAGGGTGTCCGCTACCCGGCGGTGCTGGCGACCACCGCGGACACCGACGACCGCGTCGTCCCCGGCCACAGCTTCAAATATATCGCCGCGCTGCAGGCCGCCGACACTGGGCCGGCGCCCAAGCTGATCCGCATCGAGACCCGCGCCGGCCACGGCTCGGGCAAGCCCACCGAGATGCAGATCCAGGAATATTCCGACATGTACGCCTTCATCGCCCACCACACCGGGCTGCGGGCGCGGCGCTGAGGACCGGCAGGGCGCGGCGCGGCCGGCGCCCCGCGACCACGAAAGGAACGTCATGCGCCCCTCCGGACGCGCGCCCGACCAGATGCGCGAGATCGTCATCGAGCCCGGTTTCACCCGGCACGCGGAGGGGAGCTGCCTGATCGCCTTCGGCGACACGCGGGTGCTGTGCACAGCCTCGGTCGAAGGCTCGCTCCCCTCTTGGCTGCGCGGCAAGGGCCAAGGCTGGGTGACGGCCGAATATGGCATGCTGCCGCGCGCCACCCACAGCCGCGGCCGGCGCGAGGCGGCGGGCGGCAAGCAGTCCGGCCGCACCCAGGAGATTCAGCGCCTGATCGGCCGGTCGCTGCGTGCGGTGGTCGACCTCCAGAAGCTCGGAGAGCGCCAGGTGACGCTCGACTGCGACGTCATCCAGGCCGACGGCGGCACTCGAACCGCGGCGATCTCGGGCGCCTGGGTGGCGCTGCGGATCGCCGTCGACCGCCTCCTCGAGCAGCAGATCGCCGAGGATCCGATCCGCCGCAAGGTCGCCGCGGTGAGCTGCGGCATCCACCAAGGCACCGCCCTCCTCGATCTCGACTACGCAGAGGATTCGACCGCCGGCGCCGACGGCAATTTCGTGCTCACCGACGACGGCAACATCGTGGAGGCGCAAGTCACCGCGGAGGGCGAATGCTACGACGAGGAGGGGCTGCTGCGGCTGCTCAGGCTGGCGCGGATCGGCTGCGGTGAGATATTCGCGGCCCAGGACCAAGCGACGGGACGATGAGGAGGCTCGAGCCGGGACGGCTGGTGATCGCCAGCCACAATGAGGGGAAGGTCCGCGAGATCCGGGACCTGCTCGGCCCCTACGGGATCGACCCCGTCTCGGCCGCCGAGCTCGACCTGCCCGAGCCCGACGAGATCGGCGTCGATTTCATCGAGAATGCCGATCTCAAGGCGCGCCAGGCCGCGGATCTTTCGGGGCTTCCGGCGCTCGCCGACGACAGCGGCCTCTGCGTCGAGGCGCTCGGCGGGCGGCCCGGCATCTTCTCGGCGCGCTGGGCGCTCACCGATCCGCGCGTCCCCGCGGAAGGCGGCGCCGGCGAGGTCCACGGCGAACGCGACTTCGGCCTTGCGATGCGGCGCGTTCACGAGGAGCTCGAAAAGCTCGGCCCGGAGGCTAGCCGCAACGCCTGGTTCGCCTGCGCGCTTGCTCTGGTCTGGCCGGACGGCCACGCGGAATGGTTCGAGGGTCGGGTCGACGGCACGCTGGTCTGGCCCCCCCGCGGCGACAAAGGCTTCGGCTACGACCCAATGTTCGTTCCGGCCGCCCGGGAGGAGACGTTCGGCGAAATGGAGCCGGCGGAAAAGCACCGCATCAGCCACCGCGCCGATGCCTTCCGCAAGCTGGTGGACGCCCTCTTATGACGGGCGCAGCGGTCGCTGATCCGACGATGAGAAAGAGCCCCCTCGGCAGCGCACCGCCTAGCCTGTTCGGCCTGGGATGTCAAGAACAAAATGAGAACATGTTGGCCCTCTACGTCCACTGGCCCTTCTGCGTCTCCAAATGCCCCTACTGCGATTTTAACAGCCACGTCCGCGCCTCCGTGGACCAGCAGCACTGGCGCCAGGCGCTGCTGGGCGACCTCTCCCACGAGGCGCGGGCGGCGCCGGGGCCGCGGCTCTCCTCGATCTTCTTCGGCGGCGGCACGCCGTCCCTGATGCCGCCCTCGACCTGCGCCGCGGTGATCGAACGCGCCGCGGCGCGCTTGGGCCTCGCGCCCGACGCCGAGATCACGCTGGAGGCCAACCCGACCTCGGTCGAGGCCGGGCGGCTCGCCGAGTTCCGCGCCGCGGGCGTGAACCGGGTGTCGCTCGGCGTCCAGGCGCTCGACGACGCGGCGCTGCGCCGGCTCGGGCGCGAGCACGGCGCGGCCGAGGCGCTGGCGGCGATCGATCTCGCGGCAAGGCTCTTCCCGCGCTTCTCCTTCGACCTGATCTACGCCCGGCCCGGCCAGAC
This sequence comes from Pseudomonadota bacterium, assembly GCA_030776605.1. GTDB lineage: Bacteria > Pseudomonadota > Alphaproteobacteria > Sphingomonadales > Sphingomonadaceae > Allosphingosinicella. Next base: position 330 of record JALYHK010000245.1, on the reverse strand, counting down.
GGCCGCCGCGTGGCGCGCGGAGCTGGGTCGGGCGCTGGCGCACGCGGACGGGCACCTCAGCGTCTACCAGCTCACCGTCGAGCCCGGGACGCGCTTCCACGCCCTGCACGCCAGGGGCGAGCTGAGGCTCCCGCCGGACGACGTCCAGGGCGAGCTGTACGAGCTGACGCAGGAGCGGCTCGCCGCCGCCGGCCTCCCGGCTTACGAGATCTCCAACCACGCCCGGCCGGGCGAGGAGTCCCGGCACAACCTCACCTACTGGCGCTCCGGCGACTGGATCGGGATCGGCCCCGGCGCCCACGGCCGCCTCAGCCTGGGCGGGGCGAGGGT
>JALYHK010000244.1 GCA_030776605.1 Pseudomonadota bacterium | reverse complement strand
CGCGTGGAGTGCGCGGACGGCCTCGAAGCCGAGGCCGCCGGCGCCGCCCTGATAGGCGATCGAGCTGTCGAGGAAGCGGTCGCTGAGCACCCATTTGCCTTCGGCAAGCGCCGGGCGGATGGTGCGCGCGACATGGTCGGCGCGCGCGGCGGCGAACAGCAGGGCTTCGGCTTCGGGCGTCCAGCGCTGCTCCTCGCCCTGGAGCAGCAGGGCGCGGATCGCCTCGGCGCCGGGGCTGCCGCCCGGCTCGCGCGTCTCGACCACCTCCAGCCTGCGCCCCCGGAGCGCGTCGGCGAGCCGCTTCAGCTGAGTCGACTTGCCGGCCCCCTCGCCGCCTTCCAGGCTGATGAAGCGCCCGCTCACGCCCCGCCGAACAGGTGCTTGAGCCCGGCCCAGATGCGCGCGAAGAAGCCCGCCTCGCCGACCGCTTCGGCAGCGACCAGCGGCATCCTCTGCTCCACGCCGCCGGCGGTGACGACGAGGTCGGCGATATGCTCGCCTTCGGCGACCGGCGCCTTGACCGGCCCTTCATAGACGATGCGGGCGCGCAGATCCTGCCCCGCGCCGGCGGGGATGGTGACGGCGATGTCGCGCGGCGCGACGAGGCCGACGCTGGAGGAGCCGCCGAGCTGGACCCGCGCCTCCCCCACCCGCTCGCCGCGCGCGAACAGCGGCCGCGAATCCCAGGCGTTGAAGCCCCATTGCATGAAACGCACCGATTCCTCGATCCGCTGATTGGTGCTGGCGAGGCCGGCGAGCACCATCACCAGGCGCCGCCCGTCCTGTTCGGCCGATCCGGTGAAGCCGTAGCCCGCCTCTTCGGTGTGGCCGGTCTTGAGGCCGTCGGCGCCGGGGACGCGGCCGAGCAGGGGATTGCGGTTGCCCTGCGTGATCGGCCGATTGCTTCCCTGGGTGCGGCCCCAAGTGAATTCGCGCCGGCCGTAGAAGTGGCGGTAGAGTTCGGGATGATGCTCGATCGTCGCCCGCGCCAGCGTCGCAAGATCGCGCGCGGTCGTGTAGGTGACGCCGCCGTCCGGCCAGCCGACTGAATTGCCCCAGTGCGAATTCGACAGGCCTAGCCGCTGCGAATGGCGGTTCATCAGGGCGACGAACGCCGCTTCGGTCCCCGATATGCATTCGGCGAGCACCACCGAGGCGTCGTTGCCGGACAATGTGACGATGCCGTGGAGGAGGTTGCGCACGCTCACCTGCTCGCCGGGCGAGAGGAACATGGTGGAGCCGGCCGCCGGCCCGTGCCAGCGCTGCCAGGTCTCGGGCCGGACGGTGCACTGCTTCTCAAGGTCGACCTCGCCGCTGCGGATCAGGTCGAAGGCGACGTGGGTGGTCATCATCTTCGCCATCGAGGCTGGCGGGATGCGCCGGTCGGCGTCCTTGGCGAAGAGCACCGCGCCCGAGGAGAGATCGACCATGTAGGCCACGGGGGCGGCGGTTTCGAAAGGCGGCGCCGAGGCGGCGGCCGGCCAGCCGATAGCACTGACAACAACGAGCAGCAACAGCGCCTTACGCTTCATGTCTGAGAGAGCTCCCGAGCTTTGCCGCGAGCCGCTTGCCGCTGCGGCGGAGCCTCATCCTTAACCGCTCCCCTCCCCCTCCGCCAGACGGCGCGATGCGAAAAAAGCGGCGCTCAGCCGGCGATGCCGTCGGCGAGCAGCGCAACGGTCAGCGCGTAGAAGTTGGAGCAATTGTAATCGAGAATCGTCCGGTAGTTGTTGGTTAGGAGATAGGCGGTCTGGCCGGGACCGTCGGGCTCGAGCAGGCTCGCCATCTCGCCGTCGGCAAGACGCCCGCCGAGCGGCACGACACCGAGCCGGCGCCATTCGCCGACGGTCATCCAGCGGCTGTGGCGCTCGTGCACGCGCGGGCAGCGCGGCGCCGCAAGCCGCCCGGTCACTGCGGCGCGGTTGAAGCCGGCGGGGACATGGGCCGGCGTGCCCCAGGAGACCCCCGGTTTCCATCCGGCGTTGCGAAGATAATTGGCGATCGAGGCGAGCGCATCGACCTCGCTGCTCCAAATGTCCGCCCGGCCGTCGCCGTCGCCGTCGACCGCGAGCCGCAGATAGACGCTGGGCAGGAACTGCGGGTGCCCGGTCGCACCGGCCCAGCTGCCGCGCAGCCGCGCGCGCGGGATGCCGCGATCGATCAGCTTCAGAGTGGCGACGAACTCGTCGCTGAACAGCTGGCGCCGCCGTCCCTCATAGGCGAGGCTGGCGAGCGAGTTCAGCAAGTCGAAGTCGCCGGTGACGGCGCCGTAGCTGGTCTCCTTGCCCCAGATGGCGACGAGCACCGCAGGATCGACGCCGTAGCGCCGCGAAATGTCCATCAGCCGCGGCAGGTTGGCGGCGTAGCGCTGGCGGCCGCGCGAGATCAGCGCCGGCGTGACATGGCGGGCGCGATACGGGGCGAAGGGCGGTGAGGCGCTGCCGCCGCCGGTGCCGCCCGGCTGGGCGCGGTCGAGCTCCACCGTGCGCGGGCTGAAGGCGAGCGTCGGGAAGATGCGATCGATGGTGGCGCGGCTGACGCCGGCCCGTTCCGCCTGCGCGCGCAGCTGGGGCAGATAGGCACGGAACCCCTCCTCGCTGAGCCCGCCCGTCTGGGCGACGGCGGCGGCGCCCGTCGCGACGACCGGCAGCACCATGCCGCTGTCCGCGAGCCTTCCCGCAGGAGAGGTCAGCGCCGCGGCTCCGGCCGCGAAGTAGAGAGAAACGCGCATGCTTACACCTTCCGCATTCCACCCTACATGACACAGGCTGACCGGGCGATGAAAGGCCGGAAAATCCGGCGCTTGCGGTATTTCCGCGGCGCGCGGTAGAGCGGCGGCGCGGGAGAGGTGGCCGAGTGGTTTAAGGCAGCGGTCTTGAAAACCGCCGTGGGTTCACGCCCACCGTGGGTTCGAATCCCACCCTCTCCGCCATTCGTCGAAAAAACCGCGCTTCGGCAAATATTCATCTTGCGTTGACGCTACAAATGTAGCACACGCTACAAATGTAGCGCACAACGGATCCCGATTCTCATGCTCAGCAAACTGCCTCCACGTGAACGCCAGATCGTCGACATCCTCTACGAGGCCGGCCCGCTG
>JALYHK010000243.1 GCA_030776605.1 Pseudomonadota bacterium | reverse complement strand
CCTACCGCCCGCAGGGCGCCGGCGCCAGATGGCCGCTCGGCGACCCGCTCGAGCGGCTGCGGCGCCACCTCGTCGCGCTCGGCGAATGGGACGAGGAGCGCCACGCCGCGCTCCAGGAGCAGCTCGCCGGCGAGGTGCGCGCCGCCCAGCGCGAGGCGGAGAAGCTCGGCACCCTCGGCAACGGCCATTACGAGGACATAACGTCGCTGTTCGAGGACGTGTTCGAGACCGTCCCCTGGCATCTCGCCGAGCAGCGCGACGAGGCTGTCGCCGAGGCGGAGGCGCGCCGCAAATGAGCGCGATGAACATGATCGAGGCGCTCAACAGCGCCCATCATGTGATGATGGAGCGCGACGCGAACACGGTCGTGCTCGGCGAGGACGTCGGCTATTTCGGCGGCGTCTTCCGCGTCACCGCGGGCCTTCAGGAGAAGTACGGCCGGACCCGCGTGTTCGACACGCCGATCGCCGAGGGCGGCATCGTCGCCGCCGCGATCGGCATGGCGCTCTACGGCCTGCGCCCCGTCGCCGAGATCCAGTTCGCCGACTATATCTATCCTGGCTTCGACCAGATCATCTCGGAGGCGGCGAGGATCCGCTACCGCACGGCGGCCGAATGGCAGGTGCCGATCGTCGTGCGCACCCCCTATGGCGGCGGCATCTTCGGCGGCCAGACCCACAGCCAGTCGCCCGAGGCCTTCTTCGCCCATATCCCGGGCATCAAGACGGTGATCCCGTCCAACCCCTACGACGCCAAGGGGCTGCTGATCGCCGCCGTCGAGGACAACGACCCCGTCCTCTTCTTCGAGCCGAAGCGCATCTACAACGGCCCGTTCGACGGCTTCCACGACCGCCCGGTGAGGCCTTGGGCGAAGCATCCCGCCGCCGAGGTCCCCGACGGCCACTACACCGTGCCGCTCGGCAAGGCCGCGGTGGCGCGGGAAGGGGAGGAAGTGACCGTGCTCGCCTACGGCACCATGGTCCATGTCGCCCTCGCCACCGCCGAGGCGGAAGGGATCGACGCCGAGGTGATCGACCTGCGCACCCTCGTCCCGCTCGACATCGAAGCGGTCGAGGCCTCGGTGAGGAAGACCGGCCGCTGCGTCCTCCTCCACGAGGCGACCCGCACCGCCGGCTTCGGCGCCGAGCTCGCCGCCCTCGTCCAGGAGCGCTGCTTCTACCACCTCGAGGCGCCGGTGCGGCGGGTGACCGGCTACGACACGCCCTATCCCCATTCGATGGAATGGACCTATTTCCCGGGCCCCGCCCGCCTCGGCGCGGCCCTCAGGAAAGCTCTGGAGGACTGACGTGGCGCGCTACGAATTCAAGCTGCCCGACATCGGCGAAGGCATTGCCGAGGCCGAGATCGTCGCCTGGCACGTCAAGCCGGGCGACCGCGTCGAGGAGGACCAGCAGCTTGCCGATTTGATGACCGACAAGGCGACGGTGGAGATGGAGAGCCCGGTCGCCGGCACCGTCCTCGAGGTCGCCGGCGAGGTCGGCGAGCAGATCGCGATCGGCTCGGTGCTCGTCGTCATCGACACCGAGGGCGAGGCGAGCCAGGAGGGCGACCATAGCGACGCCGCCGGCGCCCGCACCGACGACGCGCCCCTCGCCGACGGGCTGGTCGACCCGACCGAAGCCATGGAGGAGGCCGTTCCCTCGACCGACGTCGAGGTGAAGGACCGCCGCGCCACCGGCGAGCGCCGCAAGGGCGACCGGCGCCAGGCGCCCCGCGACGAACAAGACCGCCGCCAGGGCGAATGGCGGGCCGGCGGAGGCGGAGACGAGGATTCGGTCGGTCCGGGCGAAGTCGAGGGCCGGTCCCGCGCCGGGCCGGAACCGCGCGAGCCGACCGGCGCGGGCTCCAGGCCCCTGGCCTCGCCCGCCGTCCGCGCCCGCGCCCGCGACCTCGGCATCGACCTTGCGCAGGTGAGGGCGGCGGGCGACCGCATCCGCCATTCCGACCTCGACGCCTACCTCCTCTATGCCGGCGGCGCCGTTCCCCGTCCGGGCCGCCGCCGCCGAGACGACGAGACGGTGAAGGTCGTCGGCCTGCGCCGGCGCATCTCCGAGAATATGCAGGAGGCCAAGCGTCGCATCCCGCACTTCACCTTGGTCGAGGAATATGACGTCACCGCGCTCGAGCAGACCCGGGCGATGATGAACGGGGACCGCGGCGGCTATCCCAAGCTCACCCTGCTTCCGTTCCTGATCACCGCCCTTGCGCGGACGCTCGGCGACTATCCCCAGATCAACGCCACCTACGACGATGAGGGCCAGACCGTCATCCGCTGGGGCGCGGTCCACATGGGCATGGCGACCCAGACCCCGAACGGCCTGATGGTGCCGGTCATCCGCGACGCCGAGCGGCGCGGCATCTGGGACCTCGCCGCCGAGATCCTCCGCCTCGCTGAGGCGGCCCGCGCCGGCAAGGCTGCGCGCGAGGAGCTCTCCGGCTCGACCTTCACCGTCTCCAGCCTCGGCCCGATGGGCGGCGTCGCCTCGACCCCGGTGATCAACCGCCCCGAAGTGGCGATCGTCGCGGTCAACAAGGTCGAGGAGAAGCCGGTGGTGGTCGAGGGCGACCTCGAGATCCGCAAGCGGATGAACCTCTCCCTCTCCTGCGACCACCGGGTGGTCGACGGCTGGGACGCCGCCCTGTTCATGCAGGACCTCAAGCAGCTGATCGAGAACCCCCTCAAGCTGCTCTCCGCCTGAGGGTCACAGGCCTGAGAGGGGACAGTTACTGGTAACTGTCCCCGCCGAACGCTGCCGGCTTCCGGTCCGCCGCTTCGGCGTCAGTCGTCGTCGTCCGGGCCGCCGACGCCGCGGTCCCGCTGGCGCGCGACATGCTGCTGGCGCCATTCGTCGCGCATCCGCTGCCACTCGGCCCGCTGCGCCAGCCACTGCTCGCGCACCGCCAGCCATTCCTCGGGCGTCATCGTGCGGCGCAACTCGCGCCAGCGGTTGCGCTCGGCCTGCCAGCGCTCGCGGCTGACCCTGAACTCGTCGCGCCAGGAATCGAGGTCGCGCTCGATCGCGGCGAAGTCCTCGTCGCGGATGCGCGCCATCTCGGCGCGGCTGAGGCCAGCGGCGCGCCTCTCGGC
>JALYHK010000242.1 GCA_030776605.1 Pseudomonadota bacterium | reverse complement strand
CCGAGTCGTCTCCGCCGCCCCGGCCGCCGGCGGACGACCGTTGTTCCTATCCGACAGGGGCCATGCGCTCCGCCCGACGCGCTCAAGGAGAGGCCGGCCGCCCGCCGAAGCGACCACGCGGCCAAGCTCGCCCATCACGCTATTCCGGAAGTATGCCAAGCTGCTTCATGAGGGCCTCATGGCTGGCGTAGATCTTCTGTGTCAGGGGCGATTTCTGCGCCCATTCCTCCCAGACCTGCCGCGCTTGCTGCCGGAACTTCGCGACGTCTTCGTCAGACCAGGAGTAGACCGTCACGCCCTCCGCCTCGAGTTCGAGGACAACCTGATCATTGAGCACCCGGTCCTCGATCGCGCGCTCGTAGGCGGCCTTCTTGAGAGCGATCTCAACGATCCGCTGCAAGTCAGCCGGCAGCGCGTCCCAGCGGTCCTTGTTGACGGCCAGATGGACCCACGGCATGGCGTGGAAGCCGGGATAGGTGGCGTGCTTAGCCACCTCGTAGAGGCCGAGGCTCTGGTTGACGCGGAGTTCGGCCGCATCGGCGCCGTTCACGATCCCCGTGTCCAGCGCCGAGAACACCTCGCCGAAGTCCATGACCACGGGCTCGGCGCCGACCGCGCGAAAGACATCGCTCTGCAGACCGGGGGGACAGCGCAGCCTGAACCCCTTCATCGAGTCATAGTCGGGAATCGGCTTGGTCGATACGAGCGACTCCGGAATGGTGCCCCAGAAACCGATGAGCTGCATGTTGTAGGCGTGGAAAAGCTCGTCCGCGAGCTCGCGGCCGCCAAAGTGGTCCAGCCAATACTGCGGTTGCTCCGGTATGTCATAGCCTCCGTTGAGATCGCCCAGGAACTGGAAGGCCGGGTCGATGCCGACGGCGTAGCCGGGCCAGGACATATCGGCGTCGAGAATTCCGGACCTGGTGGCATTCAAGGTCTCGGTGATCTTCACGAGGGACGAGTCGGTGTAGCCCTCCATCTTGAGGCGTCCGTCCGACATCGTCGCGACGTTGTCGATGAAGCGCTGGAACGTCTGCCCCGCCGGTGAGCCGGAGCTGTAGTGGGTCTGGATGCGCCACGAAAAGGTCTCCTGGGCGCGGGCCACCATCGGGGCGGCGAGGCTCGTGGCGGTGAGGCCGCCCGCGGCGGCGAGGCCGCCGGCCAGCACGTCACGGCGGCTCGTGCGACCCCCCGACGTCTCCATCTTCGTTTTCTCGCTCGACATAGTGTCCTCCTTGTTGCTCACCGACGCTTCACCGCGGGCCGTTCACTAGCATGAGATCAGCTCGGTCAGCGCCGAGCGGAGCTTGGCTCCGGGCGTAAGGCCGAGCTCACGTGCGGCCGCGTTGACGTGGGAGATCTCGCCGTTCTCCCACATGTCCTCGGAATCGCCGATCCGCGCGCTCGTATGCGCGACCGTGCCAGCCGGGATCCCCTTTTCCTGAAGGATTTCGAGCGCCGCGATACCGGCGTTGTCCTTGCCGATCCCTGCGTCGTTGAAGAATACCGCCTTCAGCGGCACTTCAAGCGCGAACTCGCCCGAACTTGTTCCGCCGTGTGACGCGGCTACAACGATCGCGCCCGCATCCTGCTGCGTCACTTTGGTGATCGAGTCCATCACAATGACGCGGCCGCTCCTCCCTTTGTGTACCTCTTTTTTCAGCATGCATTACCTCCCCGCTCTTCTAAGGCTGAACGCGTCTACAATCGCGTAGGCGGATTGCCTTATCGTGCCCGGCCTTTCCGCTCGGACCTAGCAAAACAGAATCGTACGCTGCCCTAATTTGGCCGCAGCGGTGCCGCAATTGAGGCAGTACGCGATTTCGACTGTCGATCCCAGCTCCCTTCTTGAATTCTCACTCGTTGCAGTTTTCCGCACAACCATGACATGATGTCATCGCACGGTCAAGGCGCTGCGGTGGAGGGGGTGCCTCAGGTCGCCGGTTTCCGCCCGGCGATCCCGCGCCTCTCCGGGGCGAACCGAGTGACGACCGTGAGGTGAAGGCCTGATGCCCCGATACCGACGGAGGGGGTGCGGTTTGAGGCCGAGGTCGCCGGCCCCCCGTAGCTCGGCGCCTTGGCGGGCACAACCGGCGTCCGCGCCAGTGCGCGAGGAGTGCAGGGCATTAGGCTGGGGTGCGGCTTGGGAATGGGGGACGCAACCAGGAGCCTCCTGTGGCGGCGAGAGTACCGGGCCGGATCGGCTGCTCCGCGGCTGAGCCCTGGTCCCGAGTTTCGAGCGCTCAGGGGCCTTGATCCACCACGATTGGACGGTGCAACGATGGCCATGGCCGTGCACGGCACCGGGTCGGACGAGGCTTATCCCTTGAATGCACGAGGCGGCACACAGACGGAGGGGCGGACATGGTTGGAGCGGTCTGGCTGGAAGCTGCGCTCAATGGACCGTGGTCACGGGAACGCCAACCACGAATCCCGCTTGCCACCGACGAGATCGTGGCGGATGCCGTCGCTTGCGCCGACGCGGGCGCCTCCATCCTGCACTTTCACGCCTACGATCCGGTGAGCGGGCGTCAGCGCGACGACTACGACATCTACGCGCCGATCATCGAGCGCATCCGATCGACCTCCGACGTCATCTGTTACCCGACGCTGCCTTTCGCCGGCAGTGTCGATTCGCCCACTCCGCTCACGCCGGAGCAGCGCTTCGCCGCCGTCGAGAGGCTGCTGCACGCAGGGCTGATCGAATGGGCGGTGGTGGACCCCGGCTCCACCAACCTCACGCTCTACGCCGACATCCCGGTGGGACGGCAGGGCTTCGTGTACGCGAACCCTGAATCCCACGTACGCTACGGTCTGGAACTGGCGCAGAAACACCGGATGACGCCGTCCTACGCGATCTACGAGCCCGGCTTCATGCGCCTCGGTGCCGCGCTGCACGCCGCCTATCCGGGCGCGCCGAGGCCTATCTATCGCCTGATGTTCTCCGAGCAGATCGCCTTCGGATTTCCGCCGACCGAATGGGCGCTGGACGCCTATCTCAAGCTGCTCGCGCTGGAGGCACCTGGAGCCCAATGGATGGTCGCCGGCTTGGGCGTCGAGATCGAGCCGCTGATCGAGGTCACCGTGGAGCGGGGCGGCCACGTCCGGGTCGGT
>JALYHK010000241.1 GCA_030776605.1 Pseudomonadota bacterium | reverse complement strand
GGCCCTTTTGCATTGCCGCGAACCTCGGCTAGGCTGAGCCAAGACCGGAGGAGAGTGGCCGATGAGGATGTCCCTGAAGCTTGCCGCCTGCGCGGCCGCGGTCGCCCTCGCCGCCGGCTGCGGGGAGAACCGCGGCTCAGACGGCCTCACCGCCGAGGAGCGCGCGAAGCTGGACGAGCACGCCAACCGGCTCGACAGCGGCGACGTCGTCGACGCATCGCCCGACAGCCTGGTTGCCGACGACGAATGGATGCAGGCCGAAACCGGCCAAGCCGCAGCCAATGGTGCGGCCGCGAACAACGTGGCCGGCAACTCCCAGTAGCGCAGCTTTGCAGCGCGGACCCTGAAACAACCGCTGGCGGCCTTGGGCACCCCGAGCGACCATCCGCGCTGCGTCCATTCGTCATGCTGAACTTGTTTTCGGCATCCACCGCCGATCCGCGGTGCCGGTGCAGGCGGACAAGCGAAAGGGCCGGGGCATCGCTGCCCCGGCCCTGAATGTGCCTGGACGGCGGCTTTAGAAGTCCATTCCGCCCATGCCACCCATTCCTGCGCCCGCGGCCGCGGCGGGCTTGTCCTCGGGCAGCTCGCTCACCGCCGCTTCGGTGGTGATGAGCAGGCCCGCGACCGAGGCCGCGTCCTGGAGCGCCGTGCGCACGACCTTGGTGGGGTCGATGACGCCGGCCTGAGTCAGGTTCTCGTAGGTCTCGGTCTGGGCGTTGAAGCCGAGCTGCTCGTCCTTGGCGTCGAGCAGCTTGCCGGCGACCACCGCGCCGTCGAAGCCGGCGTTCTCCGCGATCTGCCGGACCGGCGACTGCAGCGCCCGGCGCACGATGTCGATGCCGCGGGTCTGGTCGTCGTTCACGCCGGTGAGGCCGTTGAGCGCGTGGATCGCATAGAGCAGGGCGACGCCGCCGCCCGGCACGATGCCTTCCTCGACCGCCGCGCGGGTGGCGTGGAGCGCGTCGTCGACGCGGTCCTTGCGCTCCTTCACCTCGACTTCCGAGGCGCCGCCGACCTTGATCACCGCGACGCCGCCAGCAAGCTTGGCGAGGCGCTCCTGGAGCTTCTCCTTGTCATAGTCGCTGGTGGTCGTCTCGATCTGCTGGCGGATCGCTTCGACGCGGCCCTTGATCCGATCCGCCTCGCCGGCGCCGTCAACGATCGTCGTATCGTCCTTGTCGATCGTGACGCGCTTGGCCTGGCCGAGCATGTTCAGCGTGACGTTCTCGAGCTTGATGCCGAGATCCTCGCTGATCATCTCGCCGGCAGTGAGGATGGCGATGTCCTCGAGCATCGCCTTGCGGCGATCGCCGAAGCCCGGCGCCTTCACCGCCGCGACCTTGAGGCCGCCGCGCAGCTTGTTGACGACGAGGGTGGCGAGCGCCTCGCCCTCGATGTCCTCGGCGATGATGAGCAGCGGCCGGCCCGACTGGACCACCGCCTCGAGGATCGGAAGCATCGCCTGGAGGTTCGACAGCTTTTTCTCGTGGATGAGGATGTAGGGGTCCTGGAGCTCGACCTGCATCTTCTCCGGGTTGGTGATGAAATAGGGCGACAGGTAGCCGCGGTCGAACTGCATGCCCTCGACCACATCGAGCTCGAATTCGAGCCCCTTGGCCTCCTCGACGGTGATCACGCCTTCCTTGCCGACCTTCTCCATCGCCTCGGCGATCTTCTCGCCGACCACGGTGTCGCCATTGGCGGAGATGATGCCGACCTGCGCGATTTCCTGGCTGCCCTGGACCTCCTTGGAGCGGTTCTTGAGGTCCTCGACCACCTTGGTGACGGCCAGGTCGATGCCGCGCTTCAGGTCCATCGGGTTCATGCCGGCCGCGACCGACTTCATGCCCTCGCGGACGATCGACTGCGCGAGCACGGTGGCGGTGGTGGTGCCGTCGCCGGCGAGGTCGTTGGTCTTGCTTGCCACCTCGCGCAGCATCTGCGCGCCCATGTTCTCGAACTTGTCCTTGAGCTCGATCTCCTTGGCGACGGTGACGCCGTCCTTGGAGATGCGCGGAGCGCCGAAGCTTTTGTCGAGGATGACGTTGCGCCCCTTGGGGCCGAGCGTCACCTTCACCGCGTCGGCGAGGATGTCGACGCCGCGGAGGATCCGCTCCCGGGCGTCACGCGAAAAGCGTACGTCTTTCGCTGCCATGTTCGTTGTTCCTTTCAATCTGCGTCACCCCAGCGGAAGCTGGGGTCCATGCTGAGTCAGTTTGGATTCCAGCTTCCGCTGGAATGACGGGTCAGGCCGCCTGGCGGGTCTCGGAAGCGCCGCCTTCGACGATGCCGAGGATGTCGCTCTCCTTCATGATCAGGAGATCCTCGCCGTCGAGGCGCACCTCGGTGCCCGACCATTTGCCGAACAGGATGCGGTCGCCCTCCTTGACGTCGAGCGGCTGGAGCTTGCCGGTCTCATCGCGGGTGCCGGCACCGACGGCGATCACCTCGCCTTCCTGCGGCTTCTCCTTGGCGGTGTCCGGGATGATGATGCCGCCGGCGGTCTTCTCTTCGGCCTCGACGCGGCGGACGAGCACCCGGTCGTGGAGCGGACGGAAATTCATGCGCTTCACCTCTTCTGTCTGTGCGGCTGCACGCCCCCCTTCAGGCGCCGCGGCAGTCGCTGGTTGAACTTGTTAGCACTCGCATGGGATGAGTGCCAATGCTGCTCATCTAGGCGTTGTTCATGGCACGTCAAGCGCCCCGGGAGAGATTTCACCCATCCCGCCGCCGACGCGGAGCGGCGCCATTTACACCCCGGCGGCCGTCGTCTAGCCCGTCGCGGCGGGAGACGAAGAGAGGCTCACGATGGCGCGAAAGGTCTGGCGGCTTCTGGTCGGCATCAAGGACGCTCTGGTCCTGCTGCTGATGCTGATGTTCTTCGCCCTGCTCTATGCGGCGCTCTCGGTCAGCCCCTACGACGACAGCGCGCCCGACGGCGCGCTGCTGATCGACCTCACCGGGCCGATCGTCGAGCAGCCGTCGCTCGAGACGCCGGTCGAGGTGCTCGCCGGCGGGGGGGAGCTGATCCGCCAGTACCGGCTGCGCGACCTGGTCCACGCGATCGACCGGGCGGCTGAGGACGAGCGCGTCCGTGCGGTGGCGCTGGACC
>JALYHK010000240.1 GCA_030776605.1 Pseudomonadota bacterium | reverse complement strand
GTGCTGGTGCGCTGCCATGCCGGGTGCAGCCAGACGCGCGTGATAGCGGCGCTTCGTGCCCGCGGGCTTTGGCCGGACAATGGTCGCCTTGCGCCGAAGCCTGCCCGCGCGGAGCCGCGCAATGCGGGGAACAACCAACCCGGGCGCAGCGACACCGCCCGCACCGAAGCCGCGGTACGCATCTGGCAAGCGGCAACATCCGCTGCCAGCACCCCGGTCGAGATCTATCTGCGCTCGCGCGGCATCACCATGGCCGTTCCGTCCGCGCTGCGCTTCCATGCCGGCATCAAGCACCCGTCGGGCGGCATCTGGCCGGCGATGGTCGCACTGGTGACCCGCGGCACCGACGGCGCGCCGCTGGCGGTCCACCGCACCTTCCTGACCCACGATGGCAACGGCAAGGTAAAGGTCGAACCGCAGAGGATGATGCTCGGGCCGTGCCGCGGCGGCGCCGTGCGGCTCGCGCCGGCCGGCGATGCGCTGATGGTCGGAGAGGGCATCGAGACCTGCCTCGCCGCTATGCAGGCGACCGGACGGCCGACCTGGGCGGCGCTTTCGACCTCAGGGCTGCGCACCCTCGACCTGCCGACCGAGGTCCGGGACGTGGTCGTGCTCGCGGATGGCGACGAGCCCGGCGAGGCGGCAGCCCGGGATGCGGCGCTGCGCTGGAAACGGTAGGGGCGGCGCGCGCGTATCGCCCGCCCGCCGCAAGGCGTCGATTTCAACGACCTGCTTCTGGGCCGCGTGCCCCGTCACCCGGACAGCACGGCATGAGCATTGCAACCGAGGACCTGATCGCCGCTGCCATCGACGGGGCGGAGGAGCTCCGTGATCCCCTGGTCGGGTTGGTCGAGAGGACAGCGGCCGATCCCGGCGCGCCGTTCGCGCCGGAGGTGCTGGCACGCCTCGCCGCTCTCAGGAAAGAGGACCGCGCGGCCCTCGAGGCGCTGCGCGCGCGCTTGAAGCGCGCCGGCTGCCGCGTCACCGCCCTCGACGAGGCGATCGCGGAGGAGAGCGGCACCGCTGGCCGGCGCGGGCCAACCCAGGCCGACATCCTGATCGAGTTGGCGGCGGCGGCCGAGCTGTTCCATGCGCCCGACGGCACCGGCTTTGCCGATCTCGACATCAACGGCCACCGCGAGACTTGGCCGATCAGGGCCAAGGGCTTCCGGCGCTGGCTGGCGCGCTGCTTCTTCGAGGCGACCCAGGGCGCGCCGAGTTCCGAGGCGCTGCAAGCGGCGCTCAACGTGATCGAGGCCAGGGCCCACTTCGATGCGCCGGAGCGCGAGGTCCACGTCCGCGTCGCCGGGCTCGACGGGCGGCTCTATCTCGATCTCGCCGACGAGACGTGGCGGGCGGTCGAGATCGGCACCGATGGCTGGCGGGTGATCGACAACCCGCCGGTGCGCTTCCGCCGCGCCGCCGGCATGCAGCCGCTGCCGGTGCCCGTGGCCGGCGGGTCGGTCGCGGCGCTGCGGCCTTTCCTCAACGTCCAGACCGATACCGACTTCGTGCTGGTGATTGCCTGGGCGCTCGCGGTGCTGCGCAATCGCGGGCCCTATCCGGTGCTGGTGCTTTCCGGCGAGCAGGGGTCGGCCAAGTCCACCTTCGCCGCGATCCTGCGGGCGCTGCTCGACCCCAACACCGCGCCGCTGCGGGCGCGCTGCCGCGCGAGGACCGCGATCTCTTCATCGCGGCCAGCAACGGCCACGTGCTCGCCTTCGACAACGTGAGCGGTCTGCCGGCGTGGATCTCCGACACGCTCTGCCGGCTCGCGACCGGCGGCGGTTTCGCGGTGCGCCAGCTCTACACCGACCAGGACGAGGTGCTGTTCGACGCCGCCCGGCCGGTGATCCTGAACGGCATCGAGGACATCGTCACCCGGCCCGATCTCGCCGACCGCGCCGTGTTCCTGACGCTGGAGCCGATCCCGGAGGAGCGGCGGCGGCCGGAACAGGAGCTGTGGGCCGCGTTCGAGAAGGAGCGCCCGCGCATCCTCGGCGCGCTGCTCGACGCGGTGGCGCAGGGCCTGCGCATGTTGCCGCAGACGCGCCTCGACCGGCTGCCGCGCATGGCCGACTTCGCGCTCTGGGCCACCGCCTGCGAGGCGGCGCTCTGGCCGGCCGGCAGCTTCTGGGCCGCCTACTGCGGCAACCGCGACGAGGCGGTCGAGGGCGTGATCGACGCCGATCCGGTCGCCGCCGCCGTGCGCGTCCTCATGGCGACGCGGACGGAATGGACGGGCACCGCCTCGGACCTTCTGGGCGCCCTTGGCGAGGCGGCGGGCGAGACGGTGCGCAAGAGCAAGACCTGGCCGGACACGCCCCGGGCGCTCGCGGGAAGGCTACGACGGGCGGCGACCTTCCTCCGCAAGGTCGGCATCGACATCGCCTTCGGTCGCGAGGGCCGGGCACGCACCCGGACCATCCACATCGCAGCCGCGCCAGAAAATGCCGGCGCGCAACCGTCCGCGCCGTCCGCGCCGTCCGCGACCATGCCTAGCCCCATGCAGGACAAGGGTTTGCCGCTCAACGGCGGGCGGTCGGTGGCCAACCATGCGGACGATCGATCACGGGATATGGCGACTGCCGCGCCCGCGACCGTCCGCGCCAATCCCTTGAAATCCAACGGCGGGACCGCTGCGGGCGGTGCGGACGCAAATTTCCCCACCCATTCCGGCTCCGAGAAAACGGATGCTCAAGCCTGGAGGACACGGCTATGAGCGCGGCCGAAGCTCTGCGCGCCGCCTGGACCGCGGGCGTCACCGTCGGCGTGGAGGGCGACGACCTGGTGCTGCAGGCGGCGGCACCACCGCCGCCGGCCGTGCTGGACGCGCTGTCGCGGCACAAGCCCGCCATCTTGGCGCTGTTGCGGCCGGCCAATGACGGCTGGTCGAGCGAGGACTGGCAGGCGCTCTTCGACGAGCGGGTCGGCATCGCCGAGCTCGACGGCGGCCTACCGCGGGCGAGGGCCGAGGCGCGGGCGTTCGCCTGCTGCGTCGCCGAGTGGCTGAACCGCAACCCGGCCCGCTCCGCGCCCGGACGTTGCCTCGGCTGCGGTAATGGGGACCGGCCGGGCGATCCTCTGCTGCCGTTCGGGACCGCGACCAGCGGCCATGCTTGGCT
>JALYHK010000239.1 GCA_030776605.1 Pseudomonadota bacterium | reverse complement strand
CAACAGGAGACCAAGACCCATGAAGCACATCTCGAAGCTCGTCCTTGCCGCTGCAGCGCTCGGCGTCGCCTCCCCCGCCCTCGCCACCGGCAAGATGACGTGCAACGCCGGCCCTGAGGCCGGCTGGAAGAGCCAGAAGGCGCTCCAGGAGAGCCTTCGGAAGCAGGGATGGCAGGTCCGCAAGACCAAGATCGACGGCGGCTGCTACGAGGTCTACGGCACCATGCCGAACGGCGACCGCGTCGAGGCCTATTTCCACCCGGTCACCTTCCAGCAGCTGCTCGTCTCGCGCCGCGGCGAGGTGATCTTCCGCGCTCCGGCGAGCTGAGGCCGCCGCGGGACGCAAGGCCGGCGCCGCTGTTGACTCCCCCGCAGCCGGCCTTATCCCCGGCGGCGGGCCACGCCGCCCCAACGCGGCGCGGGCTCTCTGGAAGGAGAGTCGGTAGATGACCGTCGCCAAGCCGGACGTGCGCCCCGCACGTCCTTATTTTTCATCGGGACCCTGCGCGAAGCCGCCCGGCTGGGGGCCCGAGCATCTCGCCCTCGGCTCGCTCGGGCGCTCGCACCGCTCGAAGCTCGGCAAAGCGCGGCTCGCCCATGCGATCGACCTCACCCGCCGGGTGCTGCGCGTCCCCGACTCGCACCGGATCGGCATCGTCCCCGCCTCCGACACGGGCGCGGTCGAGATGGCCTTGTGGAACCTGCTCGGCCCGCGCCCGGCGACCGTCCTCGCCTGGGAAAGCTTCGGCGAGGGCTGGGTGACGGATGTCGTCAAGCAGCTGAAGCTCGATCCGACGGTGATGCGCGCCGACTATGGCGCGCTCCCCGACCTTGCCGCCGTCGATCCGGCCAGCGACGTCGTCTTCACCTGGAACGGCACCACTTCGGGCGTGCGCGTCCCCGACGGCGAGTGGATCGCCGACGACCGCGAGGGCCTGACCATCGCCGATGCCACCTCGGCCGCGTTCGCCCTGCCGCTCCCGTGGGACAAGCTCGATGTCGCCACCTTCAGCTGGCAGAAGGTGCTCGGCGGCGAGGGCGGCCACGGCGTCCTGATCCTCGGCCCCCGCGCGGTCGAGCGGCTCGAGAGCTACGCGCCGCCCTGGCCGCTGCCGAAGATTTTCCGTCTCACCAAGCATGCCCGGGCGGAGGCCGGGGGCAAGCTGATCGAAGCCATCTTCGCGGGCGAGACGATCAACACGCCCTCGATGCTCGCGGTCGAGGATTATATCTTCGCGCTCGAATGGGCGCAGGGGATCGGCGGCCTGCCGGCGCTGATCGAGCGCGCCAACGCCAATGCCGCCGCGCTCGACCGCTGGGTGGCGGCGACCCCTTGGGTCGAGCATCTCGCCGCCGATCCGGCGACCCGCAGCAACACCAGCGTCTGCCTCAGGTTCGCCGAGGCGGCGGTGCGCGGGCTCGACGGGGAGGCACAGCAGGCGCTGGTCAAGGAGATGGCGGCGCTGCTCGAGACCGAGGGGGCGGCGTTCGACGTCGCAAGCTACCGCGATGCGCCGCCGGGGCTCCGCATCTGGTGCGGCGCCACCGTCGAGACCGACGACATCGAAGCGCTCGGCCCCTGGCTCGACTGGGCCTTCCACGAGGCGCGACCGCAGTGAACGACTGTTCCTGCGAAAGCAGGAACCCAGGCTCCCGCTTTCGCGGGAGAACATAGGAAACTGAAATGCCCAAAGTGCTGATATCCGATCCGATGGACGCCAGTGCGGCGGAGATCTTCCGCGCCAACGGCGTCGGGGTCGATGAGAAGCCGGGCCTTTCGAAGGAGGAGCTCAAGGCCGTCATCGGCGACTATGACGGCCTCGCCATCCGCTCGGCGACCAAGGTGACCGCCGAGCTGCTCGACGCCGCCGCCCGGCTCAAGGTGATCGGCCGCGCCGGGATCGGCGTCGACAATGTCGACGTCGCCGCCGCCACCACCCGCGGCATCGTCGTCATGAACACCCCCTTCGGCAATTCGATCACCACCGCCGAGCACGCCATCGCTCTGATGTTCGCGCTGGCCCGCGACCTCCCCGCGGCCGACGCCTCGACGCAGGCCGGCAGATGGGAGAAGAACCGCTTCATGGGCGTCGAGCTCACCAACAAGACGCTCGGGCTGATCGGTGCGGGCAACATCGGCTCGATC
Organism: Pseudomonadota bacterium; assembly: GCA_030776605.1. GTDB lineage: Bacteria > Pseudomonadota > Alphaproteobacteria > Sphingomonadales > Sphingomonadaceae > Allosphingosinicella. Next base: position 986 of record JALYHK010000239.1, on the reverse strand, counting down.
GTCGCCGAGCGGGCGCTGGGCCTCAGGATGAAGGTGATCGCCTACGATCCGTTCCTGACGGCCGAGCGGGCGATCGACCTCGGCGTAGAGAAGGTCGGGCTCGACGAGCTGCTCGCCCGCGCCGACTTCATCACCCTCCACACGCCGCTCACCGACCAGACCCGCAACATCCTCAGCCGCGACAACCTCGCCAGGACCAAGGCCGGGGTGCGCATCATCAACTGCGCCCGCGGCGGCCTGATCGACGAGGCGGCGCTCAAGGAAGCGCTCGAATCGGGGCATGTGGCGGGCGCCGCGCTCGATGTGTTCGTCGAGGAGCCGGCGCGGGACAATCCGCTGTTCGGAACGCCGGGCCTCGTCGCCACCCCCCACCTCGGCGCCTCGACTACCGAGGCGCAGGTCAACGTCGCCATCCAGGTGGCCGAGCAGATGTCGGAGTTCCTCACCCGCGGCGGCGTCACCAACGCGCTCAACATGCCCTCGCTTTCGGCCGAGGAGGCGCCGCGGCTCAAGCCCTATATGGAGCTGGCCGACAAGCTCGGCTCGCTGGTCGGCCAGCTGGAGGGCCGCCGCGCCACCGGCATCGCCATCGAGGTGGAGGGCGCCGCCGCCCAGCTCAACCAGAAGCCGATCACCGGCGCCGTCCTCGCCGGACTGATGCGGGTCTATTCGGACACGGTGAACATGGTGAACGCGCCGTTCCTCGCCCGCGAACGAGGGCTCGACGTGCGCGAGGTCCGCCACGACCGCGAGATCGACTATCACACCCTCGTCCGGGTGACGGTGACGACGCCGGACGGGGAAGGGTCGGTCGCGGGCACCCTGTTCGGCAACGCCGCGCCGCGCCTCGTCGACATGTACGGCATCCGCGTCGAGGCCGAGCTCGAAGGCGAGATGATCTACATCGTCAACGAGGACGCGCCCGGATTCATCGGCCGGCTCGGCACCGCCCTGGGCGAGGCGGGCGTGAACATCGGCACCTTCCA
>JALYHK010000238.1 GCA_030776605.1 Pseudomonadota bacterium | reverse complement strand
CCCCGCCTCCGGCGCCGCGATGGAGGTGCCCTGCTCAGGGTTGCTGTTCGGCCGAACGGTCTCGGAGCCGAGCGGTTCGCCCGCGGCGGCGACCGCCGTGGCGCTATCGAATCCTGCCGCGTTAGGCTTGTTGCCGCGCCGCTCGATCCTTTCCTTATGTTCCTTCGGGAAGGGGTAATAAGGGTTGCGGACCAGCGAAGAGCCGTCGCGCCAGCGGCCGACGAGCTTGGCCGCGATGTAGTCGGGCCGGACGTCGTATGGGGCCGGGAGCCGGTGCTCCAGCCGGCGATATTCGCTCCAGCAATAGTCCCAGAAGCGCTTTACATCCTGCTCGAGCTGCCTGATCACCAGGAAGGTGCCGTTGCGCGCCACTGCCCGCGGCGCTTCGACGATGCTGTTGGCGAAATCGCGGCTCTTATCGGCTACCGGAAGCCGGTTCTCGGGATCGAGCAGCGGCGAGAGCTCGGGCTCGGGCGGGAAGTTGCCGCGGTTGTCGGGATAGCCGATGATGAACTCCCCCGGCTCGACGAGGTGGATCGGATCGTTCTTGCGGTAGCTCTGGTAGCTGCCGCGGATGATCGGCTGCGAAATGCCGTCGACGAAGCCGAACGGCTCGATCGCCGGCTTCTTGATCTGCACCAGCGGGATCTCGTGCCGCCTGGCCATGCCTTGCGCCGCGGCTGCCTCGCCGACACGCTTGGTCAGATCCTTTACCGCATCGTCGTCGTAGCCGTAGGCGAGCAGCGCCAGGTCGAACGGCTCTCGCCCCCACTTCCAGTTCTTCGGGGCGTTGGCGTTGATGTCGCCGAGGATGCGGTTGCGGGCCTCGACATTCATGCCTTCGAGGAAGGCGGCGGGAAAGCCTTTGACGCATTCGCTCGGGAGGCCGAGCTTCTCCAGCGCGCCCGGGCCGAGCGCGACGGTGAGCACCGCCGGTCGGCCGAGCTTCCGGCCGTCGCCGAAGCCGACGTCCTCGTAGATCGCGCCCATGAAGGCGCGCGCCTTCTCCCGCTCCGCCGGGAGGTCGTAGAGCAGGCAGGTGCCGCTCTTCATGAAGCCGAGGCCGCCGAAGACGAGGCACTGGATCTCTCTCGTCTCGAGGTGCGAGTCCGGCCGCTGCGCCGATCCGAACAGCGCCAGCCACTGTGCCGCCTCGTCGTTGGTGAGCGCGGTGGCGAGGCCGCGGCGCATCGCCGCGTTGCAGCGGATGTGGTCGGTGATCAGATGCGGATAGGCGCTGTACCAGAAGCGGGTCGGCCGCATGCTGCGGCGGGCGTACCGCTTGAAGCGCTCGCCGTCGGTCGCGCCGCCCTGGAACAGGTTCCACGAGCGCGGGAAGCCGATCGAGTTGGACCAGACGCCGGTGAGGCCGCCGTGGGCGCGGGTGATGAAGTCCTCGAGATAGCTCTCCCAGCTGCCGCCGTAGTTGGAGAAGAAGACGAGGTTGCGTGTGCCGGGGACGGTGATCCAGCGCGCGGCGTGGATGGTCGAGATGCCGCCGAGGAAGCCGGGCCGGTAGACGCGCCGGGCGAGCAGGCCGATTACCGAGAAGGTGAGGCGCAGCGTCACCCAGCGCACGAAGCCGGGCTTGCGGCAGGTGACCGAGATCATGTGGTTCTGCGCGCAATGGTTCTCGCGCCGGCGCACCTCCATCAGCACCTCGGCCTCGAGCGCGCGCGGGTCGCACCAGTCGCTCTTCTCCTGGCTGCGCAGCGCAGCGTAGAAGGCGACGGCCGCACCGAGGGTGGCGACGAGCAGGATCAAGACCGCCCACAGGAAGGCCTCGCCAGCGTCGGCCAGGTCATCCGTCGCGATCCAGGTGACGACAAACGTGCCTGCCGCGAGCAGGCCGAGCACGGCCAGCAGGCCGCGCACCAGCGGGTGGGCCGGGATCAGCGGCAGGATATCATAGGATCCTTCCGGCCGCGGCGCCGGCGGCGGCGGCTCGAGCGCCCAGGCTAAATCCGGCTCGGCGCCGACCGCGCGGCGCACCGCCGCCAGCCGGTCGATCGGCCTGACGTCGCGGCCGCCCTGCTCGATGTTGTCGGCGACGAACTTCGCGAGCTCGGCTTCCTTGCGGATCCGCTCGACCGTCATCCCCGGCGTCCCTGCGAAGCACAGGCCGGGATTGTCGAATATGCCTGCGCCGACGCCGATCCGGTGGGCGCGGAGATAGGTGGCGATGTCGACATTGTCGCGCCAGTCGCGGGCGTGGGCGAACAGCCGCTCGAGGTCGGGGCCGATCGCCTCGACGATCCGGGCGACCGCGCGCGCTTCGTCCCCGTCTGCGGTGAGCTCGAGGATGATGTGGCCGCCGCCGCCGCCATCGCCGTCGGGGATCGCGTGGACGCTCATGAAGTGGGTCCCGCCGCCGTCGGGGTCGGTCCGGTCGAGCGCTTTTTCGATCTCCTCGTTCGCCGGATTGTGCATCTCGTCGAGAAGCGTCTCGATCTCGGCTATCTGCTTCTCCCAGATCGGAGCGACGATCGTGATCATCGACTGCATCAGCGCGACCCTTCTCTCAGCGTGACGATCAGGCGGCTCGGGAACGGCCCGGTCCAGCCGACCTTGCCGGCACTGTGGATCCCCTTTCGCAGCAGGCCGCCGACGAGCAGCGGGATCTGGAAGCGGTTGACGGGTCTGCCGGAGCAGGGATGGACGCCCCAGCCGAGGTGGAGATAGCCCGAAGGGTCGCGGTCCGGCCGCATCTCCTGCGGCTCGGGAAAGACGCGCGCGTCGAGCATCGCCGCCTGGGTCATCGCATAGATGGTGTCGCCGCGCTTGACGGCCTGGCCTCCGAGCTCGCTATCGGCGACCGCCTCGCGCATTACGAGCGGATTGTGCGGCCAGCGCCGCAACGCCTCGTTGCACCAGCCGTAGAGGCGGCCGAGGTCGCCGGCGTCCGCCTCCATCCGGCGCAGCAGGTCCGGGTCGCGCGCCGCGACCTTGACGATCTTGGCGACGGCCGAGGCGGTCGTGTCGACGCTGCCGACCAGCATCCCGCCGAGCGTCCGGCGGACGCCCTCGTCGTCGAGCACAGCCTGGCGGAGCAGCTGGCCCATCATGTCTTCGCCGAGCTGGCCGGTCTTGCGGCGGCGCGCGATCTCCTCCCTCAGCCACTCGGTCATGTAGC
>JALYHK010000237.1 GCA_030776605.1 Pseudomonadota bacterium | reverse complement strand
CTGATCAACCCGCTGTTCCGCCTCGTCGGCCGGATCAGCGAGCGCGAGCTGTTCATCGTGGCGGGCTTGTTCATCGTCCTCGCCAGCGCGGCGGTGATGGAGGCGCTCCACCTCTCGACCGCGCTCGGGGCCTTCATCGCCGGGGTGATGCTCGCCGATTCGCCTTATCGCCACGAGCTCGAGGCGGACATCGAGCCGTTCCGCTCGATCCTGCTCGGGCTGTTCTTCGTCGCGATCGGCATGCTGCTCGACCTCGACGTGATCGCCCAGCGGCCGGGCTTCGTGATTGGCATGGCGGCGGCGCTGGTTGCGGTGAAGGCGGCGCTGCTGTTCGGCCTTGCCCACGCTTTCGGCATGCGCGCGCGCCAGGCCGTGAAGCTCGGGCTGCTGCTCAGCCAGGGCGGCGAGTTCGGCTTCGTCCTTTTCACCGCCGCCGAGCGCGCGCTGCTCATCGATCCCGCCGCCGCCACCCTGTTCGGGGCCGTCGTCACCGTCTCCATGGCGGCGACGCCCTTCCTGATGCGGCTCAACGACTGGATCGACCGGCGCACGGCGATCCGGGATGCCGCGGGGCTGGACGGGCCGGAGCTGTCGAAAGTGTCGAGCGCGGTGGTGGTCGGCTACGGCCGCTTCGGCCAGACGGTCGCCCAGATGCTGATGGCCAAAGGCATTTCGGTGACCCTGATCGATTCGAAGCCGAGCCAGATCGAGCTGTCGGGCAGCTTCGGCATGAAGGTCTATTACGGCGACGGCACCCGTCTCGACCTGCTCCGCCTCGCCGGCGCCGGGGACGCCCAGGCGCTGCTCTTCTGCGTCGACGGCGGCACCACCCTCACCGCACGCCGGCTGGAGCCGATCCTCGAGGCCTTTCCCCAGGCGGCGGTGCTGGTCCGTGCGTTCGACCGCCGGCATCTGATGGACCTCGGTCGGCTCGATCTCGCCTTCACCGTGCGCGAAGTGTTCGAATCGGCGGTGCTGATGGGCCGGGAAGCGCTCGCGGCGCTTGGCGTCGATGCGAAGGAGATCGATCGCGTCGAGCAGGAGTATCGCGACCGCGACCGCGAGCGGCTGCAGAGCCAGGTCGAGACCGGCGACCTGCACGCGCTCAAGCACAACATGTTCCGCCCCGACAATCCGATGAGCGAGCGGCGCGAGCTCGACGTTCAGTCGGAGGCGCGGGCGAGAAACGCCTCCACCTCGTCGAGCCGGACCGATTGATCGAGGAACGCCGCGCCGATGCCGCGGGCGAGCACGAGTGGCACGCGTCCGTCCCGCGCCTTCTTGTCCGCCGCCATGCGTGCGGCGAGCGCCGCCGGCTCGAGCGGCGGGAGCCGGATCGGCAGACCGACCGACGCGAGGTGCCGCTCCACCCGCTCCGCGTCGGCGCAAGGGCAGAGCCCGCGCTGGGCCGAGAAGCGGAAGGCAAGGGCGATGCCGATCGCCACCGCCTCGCCGTGGAGCAGCCGATAGCCGGCCTCGGCCTCGAGCGCGTGCCCGAAGGTGTGGCCGAGATTGAGGAGCGCGCGGCGACCGCCGGTCTCGCGCTCGTCCTCGGCAACGATCGCAGCCTTCATCCGCACGCAGGCCTCGGCCGCGCCAAGCCGCGCCTCGGTGTCGCCGGCGATGAGGCCGGCTCCCCGCTCCTCGCACCAGGCGAAGAAGCCGGGATCCCCGATCAGGCCGTACTTCACGACCTCGGCGTAGCCGGCGCACAGCTCGCGCTCCGGGAGCGTCTCGAGCATCGCCGGGTCGATCAGGACGGCGGCAGGCTGGTGGAAGGCGCCCACCATGTTCTTGCCCGCGGCGACGTTGATCGCCGTCTTGCCTCCGACCGAGCTGTCCACCTGCGCAAGCAGGGTGGTCGGCACCTGCACATAGGCGCAGCCGCGCTTCAGGATCGCCGCCGCGAAGCCGGCGAGGTCGCCGACCATGCCGCCGCCGAAGGCGAGGATGGTGTCGGAGCGCTCGACCCCGAGCGCGAGCAGCCGATCGACCAGGCCCGCGAGCTCGCCCCAGCTCTTGCTCGCCTCGCCCGGCGGCACCGCAAGCACGTCGAGACGCACGTCCCCGAATGCCGCCCGCAGCCGGTCTCCCTGCGCCGCGAGCACGTTCGAATCGGTGACGACCGCCAGGCGCCTGCCGCGGACTCGGTTCGCGAGCAAATGCGCCGCGGCATCGATCACGTCCGGTCCGATCCACACCGGATAGCTGCGCGCCCCGAGCGCCACCTCGATCCGCTTCACTGCCGCCTCTCCAGAGCCGCGAGCCGCGCGACGATCTCCTCGACCACCCGCTCGTGCGAATTGCGGCCGCTGACGACGCGCAGATGCGCTAGGGCGTAGAGATGATTGCGCTGTTCGGCGAGCTCGACGAGCAGGGCGAGCGGCTTTCGTCCGCGCAGCAGTGGCCGGTGCCCGCGGCGCGACACGCGCTCGGCGAGCGTCTCGACTTCGGCATCCAGCCAGACGGCGATGCATCGCTCGAGGATCAGCCTGCGGGTCGCCTCGTCCATGAAGGCGCCGCCGCCGGTCGCGATCACCTGCGGCGGGCCGTCGACGAGGCGCGCGATCACCCGCCGCTCGCCGTCGCGGAAGGCGGGCTCGCCATAGTGGTCGAAGATCTCCGCCACGCTGCGGTCCGCCGCCCGCTCGATCTCCTCGTCGGCGTCAGCGAACGGGACTCCGAGCCGCCGCGCCAGCCGCCGCCCCACCGTCGTCTTGCCGGCGCCCATCAGGCCGACGAGGACGATCGGCCTATGGGGTCGAGAAAGGGCGCTCGCCATGGCGGCGGGGGCTATACATGCCGCCGCTTCGTGGGGCAAAAGGCCGGCATGCGCAGGACGATGTTGAGCCCCAGCCGGCGCCGCCGGTCGCCGCTTCCGATGCTGCTCGTCGTGCTTCTCGTGCTGGTGGCAGGCTTTGCCATCTGGCTTTCGACGCTCGATACCGAGGTGCCGACGAGCCGGATCGAGCAGGACGTGACGAATGAAGCGTTGGCGCAATAGCCTCCTGCTCGCCGCCGGCGCTTCGGCGCTCGCCGCCGCCATTCCCGCCTTCAGCCAGAGCTCTCCGGAGCCGCTGCTGCCGCCCGGGTTCGGCGATCCGGCGGACCAGCCGCCGCGCAAGGAGGAGCCACGGGC
>JALYHK010000236.1 GCA_030776605.1 Pseudomonadota bacterium | reverse complement strand
GAGGTCGGAATCGCGCGGATTGCGGCGCAGGCCGCTGCGGATGATCTGCGCCGCGCTCTCGGTGTCGCCGCGGCGCTGATAGCTGTCGGCGATGGCGAGCCAGGAGCTGGCGGCGTCGAACTGGCCGAGCATGTCGCGCCGCGTTTCGGCGAAGGCGCTGTCGGGAAGGCGCTGCCGCTCCGGCGGCGGCTTGGGCCGCCCCTCGAAGTCCGGCCGTCCCTGCCAGGCGTAGCCGGCGAGCGCGACGAGCAGCGCGGCGGCGACGAACTGCAGGGCGGCCTTGTCGAGCCTGGTGAACCACCACATCGCGGCGAAGACGCAGAGCGCGAGGAACAGGAAGGCTATCCAGCCCATCAGCCCCTCCGCCGCCGCCTGAAGCGGCCGCGGGCCAGCCAGAGGCCGGCGCCGAGCAGCAGCAGCGGCGCCGCCCACAGCGGCCAGGTCACCGGCTCGAGCGGCGGCGCATAGCTCACCCAGGCGCCGTAGCGGGCGATCAGCCAGGCGCGGATCTCCTCGGGGCTCTCGCCCGCCTCGATCCGGCGGCGGACGAGGGCGCGCATGTCGCCGGCCATGTCGGCGCTGCTGTCGGCGATCGACTGGCCCTGGCAGACGATGCAACGCAGCGTCTCCATCAGCGCCTTCGCCTGCGCCTCCTTCTCCGGATCGTCGAGCTGGGTGTCGGCATAGTGCGCCGGGGGGAGCGAGGATTGGGCGAAAGCGGGGCCGGCTTGGACCAGACAGAGCCAGGCACTCGCTGCAGCGATCCACCGACCGTTCCTCGACTTCGTTTGGACCGAACGGAGGGAGGTGGTCATCGTGCGGCCTCATAGGCGGCGAGGATCTCGGGGACGTCCGCCTCGTTGATCGCGCCGATATGCTGATGCCGGATGATGCCGCGGCCGTCGACGACGAAGGTCTCGGGGACGCCTGACGAGCCGAGCGCGAGCTGGACGCGGCTTTCGGCGTCCAGGCCGATGCCGCGGTAGGGGTCGCCCCAGCGCGACAGGAAAGCGACGATGTCCTGCGGCCGGTCGCGCACCGCGACGGCGTCGATCGGCACGCCGCGGCGCGCCAGCGTCATCAGGTGCGGCGCCTCGGCGATGCAGGGGAGGCACCAGCTGGCGAAGACGTTGATCAGGCGCGGCTCGCCGCGGGCGAAGTCGGCGCTGGCGACCGTCGGGCGGCCGGGAAGCGCCGGGGGCAAGGCGAACTCGGGGAGCGGCTGCCCAACGAGGCGGGAGCGGATGGTGCGGTCCGACGGCGCATAGAGCCCCGCCGCGACGACGATCACGAACAGCGCGAAGATCGCGAGCGGCAGCCAAAGGATTCGGCGCTTCATGCCCCGCGTTCCTCGCGGCGGGCACGGCGCTCGCGCCAGAGGCGGCCGATCAGCGCTAGCAGCCCGCCGAGCGCCACCAGGCCGCCGCCGAGCCAGATCAGCGTCACCGCCGGCTTCCACCACAGCCGCAGCTGCCAGCGCCCGCCCGGATCGTCCTCCCCGAGCACGGTGTAGAGCTGCCCGTCCCAGAGCGTCGCGATATCCGCCTCGCTGGTCGGCGTCGGCGGCGAGCTGAACATGCGCGACTGGGGCACCATGGCGAAAGGCGCGCCGTCGCCGCGGCGCACCGTCAGCCGCGCCTCGATGGCCGTCCAGTTCGGCCCCGGCACCGGCTCAACCGAATCGAAGCGCACCGCGAACGGCCCGACCTCGACCGTATCGCCGGGACGGGCGGCGACCAGCTTCTCACGGGTGAAGGCGCTTTCCGACGCCATTCCGGCGAGGCTGACCGCGATCCCGAAATGGGCGATCACCATCCCCCAGATGTGGAGCGGCGTCCGGCGCAGGTTGCGTCCCCAGAGCGGCGCCAGGCTCGCCGCGCCGACGCCGGCGGCGAGCACCAGCCCGAGCAGCGGCAAGAGTCGGATGCCGGGGACGAGCAGCACTAGCGCGAACAGCGCCGCGGCACCAAGCAGCAGCGGGAGGGCGAGGCGCTGCAGCAGCTCGCGGGCGCTGTCGCGCCGCCAGCGCAGCAGCGGCCCGGCCGCCATGATCGCCACCAGCACGAGCGCGAGCGGCCCGGCGGCGGTGTTGAAATAAGGTGGGCCGACCGACAGCTTCTCGCCGGTCGCCGCCTCGAGCGCGAGCGGGTAGATGGTGCCGACGAGGACGACGCCGAGGATCGCCGAGAGCAGCAGGTTGTTGGCGACGAGCGCGCCCTCGCGGCTGACATATTCGAAGGTCGAGCCCTCCTTCACCGTGCCGACGCGCAGCCCGTAGAGAGTGAGGGCGCCGCCGATGTAGAGAGCGAGCAGGACGAGGATGAAGGCGCCGCGCTGCGGATCGACCGCGAAGGCGTGGACGCTGGTGAGGATGCCCGAGCGGACCAGAAAAGTGCCGACCATCGACATCGAAAAGGCGACGACGGCGAGCATGATCGTCCAGGCGCGCAGCCCGTCGCGGGTGGCGAGCACGGTCACCGAATGGAGCAAGGCGGTGGCGGCGAGCCATGGCATCAGCGAAGCGTTCTCGACCGGATCCCAGAACCACCAGCCGCCCCAGCCCAGCTCGTAATAGGCCCAGTAGGAGCCGGCGGTGATGCCGAGGGTGAGAAAGATCCAGGCGCCGAGCACCCAGGGGCGCATCGCTCGGGCGAAGGCGGGGCCAACCTCGCGGGTGATCAGCGCGCCGACCGCGAAGGAGAAAGCGATCGAGATGCCGACATAGCCGAAATAGAGGGTCGGCGGATGGAAGGCGAGGCCGGGGTCCTGGAGCAAAGGGTTGAGCCCCTGCCCTTCGACCGGCGGCACCGGCAGCCGCTCGAACGGATTGGAGGCGAACAGCAGGAACGCATAGAAGCCGAGCGCGATCGCCGCCTGCGCGGCGAGCGTGGCGATCAGGGTGCGGCGCGGCAGCCGCCGCTCGAGCAGCGCGACGGCGGCGCCGGCGAGCGCAAGCACCGTCACCCAGAGCAGCATCGAGCCTTCGTGATTCCCCCAGGTCCCGGAGAATTTGTAGAGCCCGGGCTTCATCGAATGGCTGTTCGCCGCGACCAAAGCGACCGACAAGTCGGTGCGCAGGAACAGCTGGATAAGGGCGAGGAATGACAGCGCGGCCATCGCCGCCTGGGCCACCGCGACGGGCCGCAC
>JALYHK010000235.1 GCA_030776605.1 Pseudomonadota bacterium | reverse complement strand
GCCCCAGTCGCCGGCGATGTTCTGCTCGGCCGTGCGCCGGACCAGCGAGCGCACCAGCGTGGTCTCCGCCGCGGGCGTCGCGCGCAGCTGCTCGAGGTTGCCGAGCGTCTTGTCGATGACGAAATCGGGCGGGACGACGCCGACCGAGGCGTCGTGGCGGATCCGCTCCGTCTCCTCGCCGAGGATCCGGGCGAAGTCCTGCATCCGCGCCAGATAGGCCTCGGCGTCCTCGGCGCTGCGCACCGGATGCTGGGTGTCGAGGAAGTCGGGGACAGAATAATAAGCGCCGCCGATCTGGCTGACCAGATATGGGTTCGGCCGCCCGCCTGCCCCGCCGTAGCGGAAGCGCGCGCCCTGGGCGGCGACGTCCCAGCGGAAGGCGGCGATGTCGTAATTGAGCCGTCCCTCGGCCGAGAGCCCCTCGCTGCCGAACGCCTCGAGCCGCCGGTCCCGCGCCACCGCTTCGGCCCGCTCCTCGTCGGCCTTGGCGAGCGAGGCGTCGCCGAGGCTGCGCCTGAGGTAGGCGAGCTCGCCGACGTCGAGGCCGAGGTTGGTGGCGAAGGCCGGATTGTCGCGCAGGTCCTCCTCGAACCAGGCGGTGAGCAGCGCATCGAGCTCGGCATCGCCGCTCGCCGCGGCGGGAGCGGGCAGCGTGGTGCAGCCGGAAAGGCCGAGCAGGCCGACGGAAGCGGAGCTGAGCAGGAAAGCGCGGCGGTCGAACATGGCATCCTCCCTCATCGCCGACGGCGTTAGAGCGGCGCCGCGGCGAGAGCAATCGCCGCGCGCGCTCAGAAGCTGATCCGCGCGCTCAGCCTGAGGTCGCGGCCGGGAAGCGGGACGAAGGCGCGGGTGAAGGAGGCGTGGCGCCGCGCCTCGACGTCGAAAATATTGTTGGCGGAAAGGACTATGCTGCTCGGGTTGCGCCGCCCCCAGGGCCGCCAGGCGATCGAGGCGTTCACCATGGTGAAGCCGTCGGTCGGGCTTTCGAGCGGGGCGACCCGGTTCTGGTCGAACACCTTCTCGGCCTCGATCCGCCCTTCGAGCTCGTCCGACTGCGCCTCGAGGCCGGCGAGCAGCCGCAACGGCGGGATGCGCGGGATCGGCCCGCCCTCGCTCAGCGTCGCCCGGACATAATCTGCGACCCCATCGGCGACGAAGCGGAAGCCCCCCGCCTGGAGAACCGTCGCCGAAGCGCCCGCCTCGAACCCCCAGTGGGTGGCGTCACGCTGGAAATAGCGGAAGACGGGCAGCCCGTCCTCCTCCTCGCCGGTCGCGGCCTGGAAGATGAAATCGGCGAAGCGGTTGTAGAAGAAGCTGACGCTGAGCTCGTAGCGCGGCCGCTGGGCGCGGAAGTAGAGCTCGCCGCCCCAGCTGCTCTCGGTGCCCAGCGTCGGGTCGCCGATCTCGAAAGCCTGGGTGGCGGCGTGGGGGCCGTTGGAGAACAGCTCCTCGGGCGACGGCGCGCGCTCGGCGCGGGATAGGTTCGCGCCGATGCGGATCAGCGGGGCGACTTCATAGGAGGCGCCGAGCGCCGCCGACAATGTGTCAAAGCTGCGCGCGATGCCGATCGTGTCGGCGCTCGCCGTGCCGTGCTCGTAGCGGGCCGCGGCCTCGATCTCGAAATTGCCGCGCTCCAGCTCCTGGAGCGTGAAGATGCCGAACTGGCTGACGTCGTTGGGCGGCACGAATGCCTCCGCGCCGATCGCCGCGAGGCTGCGGGCGAAGAATTGCGCCCCCGCCACCCCGCGCCAGCCGGAGCGCTCGGGCTGGACCAGCTCGAGCCGGCCCTCCAGGCCCTCGGTGCGGAACACCGTGCCCACCTCCTCGCCTTCGAACTCGGTGTGCTCATAGTCGGCAAAGCCGAGCCTGACCCGGAGCTGCTCGAAGATCGACGTCCCGATCCGGACCTCGCCGCGCAGGTCGGCGCGGATCTGGTCGAGGTCGATCGTCACCGGCCCGTGCTCCCCGTGCGCCTCCTCGCCTTCTTCCTCGCCATGGCCGCCGCCGCCGGGCCGCTCCGGCACGCCGTAGCGGCTCCCGAAATAGCTGACCGAGAAGCCGAGGTTGCCGCTCTCGCGCAGCAGCGCCGCGCCGGCGCCGGCGGTGACGGTCTCGGTATGGCTGTTGGGCAGCCGGCCGCGCAGGGCCGCAAAGGCGCGGGCTTCGGCGGCCTCCTCGAAATGCCCCTCCTCTTCCTCCTCTTCGGCGATCCGGAGCTGCTCGGCGCGCGCGGCGGGCGAGAGGATGAAGCCGCCGGTGCGCAGGTCGTCGGTGTTGCGGTAGCTGCCGTCCAGGTGGATGACGAAGCCGCCGCCGGCGAGCGGTATGTCGATGCCGGCGCCGCCGCTGCGCTCGTTCGCGGCCGAGCCGTAGGTGCCGAGCGCGTCGATGTGGAAGGCTTCGGGCGGTGCGGTGCGGCGCGGGATGCGGCGGTCGAAGACGTTGACGGCGCCGCCGATCGCCTGGCTGCCGAACAGGAGGACGGCGGGCCCGTGCAGCACCTCGATCCGGTCTGCGGTGAGCGGATCGACGGTGACGGCATGGTCGGCCGAGGTGTTGGAGACGTCGATCGCGCCGATGCCGTCGACGAGCACGCGGACGCGCTCGCCCTGGAAGCCGCGCAGCACCGGGCGCGAGGCGCCGGGGGTGAAGGAGGTCGCCGAGACGCCGGGGAGCCGCGCCAGCGTGTCGCCGAGCTGCGGCCGCATTTCCCGCACGAGGTCCGCGCCGGCGAGCACCTCCGTGCCGGCCAGCACGTTGAGCTCGCGCACGAAGCGGGCGGTGACGATGATGTCGTCGCCGAGCTGCTCGTGGACATGGTCGCTGCCCGGCACCGGCTGCGGCTCGGCGGGAGGTTGCTCTGGCGGCGGGGGCGGCTCGCCCGCCTCCTGCGCGGCCGCGGGGACGGCGGCCAGCATGGTCGAGGCGAACAGCAATGCCAAGGTCTTCATCAGGTGCTCCGGGAAGCGGCAGGCGCAGCGGATTAGGCGGCATGTTACACCGTATCAACGCTGAACCGGCGGTGAAGACTCGCTCCGCCGCGGCCTACGAACGGCTCGTCCGTTCGGCGCGCGATTAAGCTGACAGACAAAATCCCCTCGCTAAGGTAGTTTTCCCGTTGGGTAGTAAGGCTTTAGGGAGGGGCGAGAATGATCCGGACCGGCAC
>JALYHK010000234.1 GCA_030776605.1 Pseudomonadota bacterium | reverse complement strand
CCGATGCCCAGAGCATCGGGCTCCAGCCGCGCGCCTGCGCATCGAAGCTGCCGTGAGCGCCGAAATCGCCCTCCACCGGCTCGAACATATTGTCGCGGCGCCGCGGATCGGCCGGCTCGTCTCGTTTCTGGCCTGAATAGCCGATGCGGGCGAGGATGCGGTCGACGAGCGGCGAGGCGACCTTCTCGCCCGCCACCGCCTGCAGCGTCGAGAAGCCGACATAGACCTGCTTGCGCCGCGCCCGCGCGGCGAAGTGGATCGCCTCGGCGGCGACTTCGGGCTGGTAGATGGTCCCGGCGGGCTTGGGCTTCTTGGCCATCCGCGAGCGCGCCCAATCGAACTGCGGGGTGTTCACCGCCGGGAGCTGCACCATCGTCACATGAACGTCGCTGCCGCGATGGATGAGCTCGGCGCGCAGCGAATCGTGAAAGCCCTGCACCGCATGCTTCGCCCCGCAGTAGGCCGACTGCAGCGGGATGCCGCGATAGGCAAGCGCGGAGCCGACCAGCACGATGGTGCCGCGGTCACGCGGCAGCATCCGCCGCAGCGCCGCGCGAGTCCCCCAGACCTGCCCGAGATAGGTGACGTCGGTGATCCGGCGATATTCGTCCGGCGTCATCTCCATCAGCTCAGCGAACATGCCGACAAAGGCGTTGTTGATCCACAGGTCGATCGGCCCGAACCGCTCCTCGACCGCGGCGGCCGCGCGCTCCACCGCGGCCTCGTCCGCGACGTCGGCGGAAATGGCGAGCGCAGCGCCGCCAAGCGCCTCCACCTCGCGCGCCGTCGCCTCGAGGCCGACGCGGCCACGCGCGATTAGCCCGATGCGGGCGCCCTCGCGGGCGTAGCAGCGGACGGTGGCGCGGCCGATTCCCGCGGAGGCGCCGGTGATCACCACCACTTGCGGTTCGGGCTTGGCCATCGCTGCTTCGAACCCGCGCGCGGGGCGGAGGGTTCCTGCAGCCGGAACCCCGCCGCCGCGAACGACGTTCGCCCGCCATGGCCGAGAGCCCCGCCTTCTGGGCGACGCCCGCCGGTGAGCGCCGGCGGATCGAAGACTATGGTATGATCGGCGACTGCGAGACCGCCGCTTTGGTCAGCCGCGCCGGCTCGATCGACTGGCTCTGCCTGCCGCACTTCGATTCGAACGCCTGCCTCGCAGCGCTGCTCGGGGACGCCGAAAACGGCTATTGGCGCATCGCGCCGGCCGAGGGCGGCGAGGCCGCGAGCCGCCGCTACTTCGGCGAGACGATGATCCTCGAAAGCCTCTTCGAGACTGAGACCGGCCGAGTCCGGCTGATCGACCTGATGCCGCTCCGCGCCCACGCCTCGGACCTGGTGCGCATCGTCTGCTGCGACGCCGGGCATGTCGAGATGCGCAGCGTGCTCGACCTGCGCTTCCAGTACGGCAGGGTTCGGCCGCTGGTCCGCCGTCTGGGCGAGCGGGAAGTTGCCGCCCTCGCGGGGCCGCACGCGGCGGTGCTGCGCTCCTCCCGGCCGCTGGAGGTGCGCCACAGCCGCTTGTGCTGCGACTTCGCGCTCGAGGCCGGCGAGCGGGTCGGCTTCGTCCTCACCCACTTCGAATCGCATCGCGACCCGCCGCGCGGGGTCGATCCGGATGAGGCGCTGCGGGAGAGCGAGCGCTTCTGGACCGAATGGGCCTCGCGCTGCCGCTACGAGGGGCCGCACCGCAGGGAGGTGGTCCGCTCCCTGCTGACGCTGAAGGCGCTGACCTACCGCCCGACCGGCGGCACCGTCGCCGCCGCGACCGCCTCGCTCCCCGAAGCGCCGGGCGGCGAAAGGAACTGGGACTATCGCTACTGTTGGCTGCGCGATGCCGCGTTCATGCTGCTCTCGTTCGTCCACGCCGGCTATCCGGAGGAGGCGGCGCGGTGGCGCGACTGGCTGTTGCGGGCCGTCGCCGGGGAGCCGAGCGACGTGCGGCCGCTCTACGACGTCGCCGGAGCGACGCGGCAGTTCGAATGGGTCGCCGACTGGCTCGCCGGCTTCAACGGTTCGCGGCCGGTGCGCTTCGGCAACGCCGCCCAGGACCAGCTCCAGCTCGACGTCTTCGGCGAGGTACTCGACGCCTTCCACCTCGCCCGCAAGCACGGGCTCGAGCCGATCGACAACGCTTGGGACCTGAAACGCCACCTGCTGCGCCAGCTCGAGGGCTGCTGGCGCGCGCCGGATGCGGGGATCTGGGAGAGCCGGGCCGAGCAGGAGCATTTCGTCCATTCCAAGGTGATGGCATGGGTGGCGTTCGACCGCGCGCTCAAGGACTATTCCGGAGACGCCGAGCCGGAGGACCGCCGGCGCTGGCGCGCCGCGCGCGAGGCGATCAGAGAGCAAGTGCTCGACCGCGGGTACGATCGGGAACGCGGCTCCTTCGTCCGCGCCTACGGCAGCAAGCAGCTCGACGCGAGCCTTCTTCTGCTCCCTGTCGTCGGCTTCGTCGATCCCTGCGATCGGCGCATGGTCGCCACGGTCGAGGCGATCGAGCGGGAGTTGACGTCCGAGGGTCTGGTCCGCCGCTACGATACCGCCCAGGCGCCGGACGGACTGCCGCCTGGCGAAGGCTATTTCCTCGCCTGCAGCTTCTGGCTCGCCGACGCCTACCACATCCAAGGGCGCCGAGAGCGCGCGGCGGAGATGTTCGAGCGCCTGGCCGGCCTCGCCAACGATCTCGGCCTGCTCTCGGAACAATATTCCGAAGAGCAGGCGATGCTCGGCAATTTCCCGCAGGCGCTGTCCCACGTCGCGCTGGTCAACACGGCCTTCAACCTGTCGGAGATCACGGGGCCTGCCGAAGACCGGCGGCAGCCGCAGGACGCGCCGCCGGAGTCCTCGCGCCGCGTCCGGCGCCCCGCCGTCGCGAAGCAGGCAGCAGCAGGAGACGAGCTGTGGGCGGCCCCGGCCCGCGGTTCCGGTGAAGGGCGGGGCTGAGGACATGCGCGCGATGCAACTGGCGGCTCCGGGAAAGCCGCTCCGCTTCATCCAGTCGCGCCTTCCAAGGCCGGGCCCCGGCGAGCTGCTGATCGCGGTCTGTGCCTGCGGCGTCTGCCGGACGGACCTGCACGTCGCCGACGGAGACATCGTCGGCAAGCTGCCGGTGACGCCGGGGCACGAGATCGTCGGCCGCGTCGCTGCCGTCGGGCCCGGGGCGGC
>JALYHK010000233.1:1880-3187 GCA_030776605.1 Pseudomonadota bacterium | reverse complement strand
CGCTGCAAACTCACGGACCTCTTGCGTGATCTTCATGCTGCAGAATTTGGGGCCGCACATCGAGCAGAAGTGGGCGGTCTTGGCGCCTTCCGCCGGCAGGGTCTGGTCGTGATATTGCTCCGCCGTGTCGGGGTCGAGGCTGAGGTGGAACTGGTCGCGCCAGCGGAATTCGAAGCGGGCGCGGCTCAGGGCGTCGTCGCGCCTCCTGGCCGCCGGGTGGCCCTTCGCCAGGTCGGCGGCGTGGGCGGCTAGTTTGTAGGTGACGACGCCCACTTTCACGTCGTCGCGGTCGGGGAGGCCGAGGTGCTCCTTGGGCGTGACGTAGCAGAGCATCGCGGTGCCGAACCAGCCGATCATCGCGGCGCCTATGGCGCTGGTGATGTGGTCGTAGCCGGGGGCGATGTCGGTGGTGAGGGGGCCGAGCGTGTAGAAGGGCGCCTCGCCGCAGGCTTCGAGCTGCTTGTCCATGTTGGCCTTGATCTTGTGCATCGGCACGTGGCCGGGGCCTTCGATCATCACCTGGACGTCGTGCTTCCAGGCGATCCGGGTCAGCTCGCCGAGGGTGGCGAGCTCGGCGAACTGGGCTTCGTCGTTGGCGTCGGCGATCGAGCCGGGGCGAAGGCCGTCGCCGAGGCTGAAGGCGATGTCGTAGGCCTTCATGATCTCGCAGATCTCCTCGAAGCGGTCGTAGAGGAAGCTCTCCTTGTGGTGGGCGAGGCACCATTTGGCCATGATCGAGCCGCCCCTCGACACGATGCCGGTGACGCGGCTGGCCGTCATCGGGACGAAGGGGAGGCGCACGCCGGCGTGGATGGTGAAATAGTCGACGCCCTGCTCGGCCTGCTCGATCAGAGTGTCGCGGTAGATCTCCCAGGTCAGGTCCTCGGCGACGCCGCCGACTTTTTCGAGCGCCTGGTAGATGGGGACGGTGCCGATCGGGACCGGCGAGTTGCGGATGATCCACTCCCTCGTGTCGTGGATGTTGCGGCCGGTGGAGAGGTCCATCACCGTGTCGGCGCCCCAGCGGATCGCCCAGACCATCTTGTCCACTTCGGATGCCACATCCGAAGCCACCGCGCTGTTGCCGATGTTGGCGTTGATCTTCACGAGGAAGTTGCGGCCGATCGCCATCGGCTCGCTTTCGGGGTGGTTGACGTTGGCGGGGATGATGGCGCGGCCGCGGGCGACCTCGTCGCGGACGAATTCGGGGGTGACGTAGTCGGGGATGGAGGCTCCCCAGTCTTGTCCGTCCCGGACAAGGCGGCCGGCATGCTCCTCGCGGAGCATGCTCTCGCGGACCGCCACAT
>JALYHK010000233.1:0-1870 GCA_030776605.1 Pseudomonadota bacterium | reverse complement strand
TGATGATGCCGCGGCGGGCGTAGTGCATCTGCGTGACGTTCGCGCCCGGCTTCGCACGCAGCACCGTCTTGCGCACGTTTGGAAAGGGCTGGACTCCGCCGCTCCTGTCCGGCCCCAGCCGGCCGTTGTCCTCCGGCTTCACCTCGCGCTGCGCGACCTCCTGGACGTCGCCGCGGGCGCGGATCCAGTCGCGGCGGAGCTCGGGGAGGCCGGCCATGATGTCGATGGTCGCGGCGGGGTCGGTGTAGGGGCCGGACGGGTCGTAGACGCGCAGCGGCGGCTCGCCGGAGCTGGGCTCGAGGTCGATCTCGCGCATCGCGACGCGCAGCGGGCCGACATCGACCTTGCGGCTGCCGCGGATCGGGCCGGTGGTGACTTTCAGGATCTCACGCGGGGCAGGTGCGTCGGCCATTGTCTCGTCTCCTTGTTCGGAGGGGAGAACGGGCGGGCCGCACTCCACTCCCTACGCCGGTGTCAGCCGGATCAGGTTCGACGGGTCGCAACGTCAGTTGCCTCTCAACCGCTTGGGCGCGGTCCCCCGGGGATGCGGCGAGACTAGGCGGCGGCGGGCCCCGCGTCCAATCCTTTCAGGCGACCTGCTCGACCTCGAGGGCGCCGGCCGGGAGCGGCTTCAGCACTTCTCGCGCCGGAACGGCGGGGTCGAGCCAGCGCGCCCAGTCGCCGGGCGCGAGGACGACGATCTGGCGGTCGTGATAGGGGGCGACGTCGGGGCCGGGCGGGGCGGTGAGCAAGGTGAAGGCCTCGCCCGCGGGCGTGCTGCGCCAGAGGCGGGCGATGCAGAACAAAGGCTCGTCCTTCAGCGTGAACAGCCATTTGTGCTTGCGCCGCGCCTTCGGGTCGGCGGGCGCGGTGAACTCGAAAAAGGCGTCGGCGGGGACGAGGCAGCGGCCGCCGGCGAACTCGCGGCCTTCGGAACGGAAGTTGTAGACCGGCCGGCCCGACGGCCCCGGCCAGCTCCACCGGCGCCGGACCAGCTCGGCCGCGCCGGGTTCGCCCGCCGCGGCGCGGACGATCGGCGCCGGATCGGTGATGCGGACCTCGCCCGGCTCGAGGTTGGGGACGCCTTCGGGGAAGCGCAGGTCGAGGCCGAGCCCCTGGAAGGCCTTGCGCCTTCCTGCGAGCCGCTCGAGGAGCGCTTAAACGACCTCGAATCCGCCCGCCTCGCCGCGCTCCGCCGCTGCTCCGCGCGCCGGCGCCGGACCTTGCCGCCTTGTCACTAAAGATCGAGCTCACCCTGGATGACCAGGCCTGGGAGCTCACCGGCGGCAACCTCTGCCTCGCCGCCGTCAGGGCCGACTCGCGGCGGCTCTGCCGTGCCGGTTGACTATGTCTGCCGCACCTGCCGCGGCACCAACGTCGTGCGGGACGCGTGGGCGGAATGGGACGCGGAGGCGCAGCAATGGGTGCTCGGGACGGTCTTTGACTACGCCCACTGCCACAATTGTGAAGGCGAGACCCGCCTGATCGAAATCGAGCTTCGGACGCGCGAGCCTACGGTCGACTAGAGGCCCGGCTCCTCCGCTTCCCCAGCGCGGAGGCGCGGCTTGCTCCCCGACGCGAAGGCTCGCCAGGCTCGCGGCCGAGCCGCCGCGGGTATAAGCTGGCGACCATGCGCCGCCCGCTCCGCATCGCCGCCGCCGCCTTCCTGCTGGCGCTCGCCGCCTGCTCCTTCGTCTACCGCATCCGCGCCGTCTTCGTCGGCGGCACGATCACCTTCGTCAGCGACCATGCGGCCCGCGGCGAGCCATGGTGCCTGCACCGGTTCGCGATCATCGGCGAAGACGGCCGCAGCCGCTGGGAGATCGAGTGGACCGGCAATCGCGGCGCGGAGCCGTGCCGCGACTTTCCG
>JALYHK010000232.1 GCA_030776605.1 Pseudomonadota bacterium | reverse complement strand
CTCGTCAACAGCCGTCATCCTCTTGCCGACGCCGCGCGCGTTGACGCGTCGTGCCGCCGCGCCTAACCCGCCCGCGGCATGGCCACCTTCCTCGATTTCGAAAAGCCGATCGCCGAGCTGGAATCGCGCGTCGCCGAGCTGCGCGAGACCGCCGAGGGGAGCGCCGTCGATATCGGGTCCGAGATCGAGAGGCTCGAGGCGAAGGCCGAAAGGCTGCTGCGCGACACCTATTCGCGCCTGACCCCTTGGCAGAAGACCCAGGTCGCCCGTCATCCCGACCGGCCGCACTTCCAGGACTATGTCGCCGGGCTGGTCGACGACTTCGTGCCGCTCGCCGGGGACCGCGCCTTCGGCGAGGACCAGGCGATCATCGGGGGTCTCGGGCGGCTTGCCGGGCGCCGGGTGATGATCGTCGGTCACGAGAAGGGCGACGACACGGCGAGCCGCCTCAGGCACAATTTCGGAATGGCCAAGCCCGAAGGATATCGCAAGGCGGTCCGGCTGATGCGCCTCGCCGACCGCTTCGGCATCCCGGTCGTGACGCTGGTCGACACTTCGGGCGCATTCCCCGGGGTGCAGGCCGAGGAGCGCGGCCAGGCGGAGGCTATCGCCCGCTCGACCGAGGAATGCCTGTCACTTCGCGTGCCGCTGGTCGCCGCGATCGTCGGGGAGGGGGGATCGGGCGGAGCGATCGCCATCGCCGCCGCGAACCGGGTGCTGATGCTCGAGCATGCGGTCTATTCGGTCATCTCTCCGGAAGGCTGCGCGTCGATCCTCTGGCGCACCGCCGAGAAGGCGGCGGATGCGGCCGAGGCAATGCGCATCACTGCCGAGGACCTGAGGCAGCTCGGCGTGGTCGAGCGCGTCGTGCCGGAGCCTTTGGGCGGCGCGCACCGCAAACCCGACGAGGCGATCCGCTCGCTCGGTGAGGCGATGGCGGAGGAGCTCGAGGCGCTCGCCGGCCTGCCCGGCGACGAGCTGCGCGCGCAGCGTCGCGCGAAGTATCTCGCGATCGGCTGATCGGTCTCGTTGGCGAGCCGGAACAAGGAACAACCTGGCCGCCGCCGGTGTTCATGACGGGACGATTGTCGTCCGTGTAAGGAGTACCGGCCCCATGAAATTCAAGACGCTCTTCGCGCTCACCGCATCGCTGGCGGCGATCGGCTGCGCATCGGGGGGGATTGTCGGCGAAGGCCCCAACCGAGCCATCGCGCCCCAGGTCGCCGCGCAGGCGGCGCAGCAGCACCCGCAGATCGTCCAGGAGTTCGGCGGCGAAGTCCCAGCGCGGCAGGCGGCCTACGTCAATACGGTTGGTCAGCGCGTCGCCTCGCACAGCGGGGTTCAGGCGAGCGGGTACCGCTTCACGACCCTGAACTCACCGGTGATGAACGCCTTCGCAGTGCC
The DNA here is from genome assembly GCA_030776605.1 of Pseudomonadota bacterium. GTDB lineage: Bacteria > Pseudomonadota > Alphaproteobacteria > Sphingomonadales > Sphingomonadaceae > Allosphingosinicella. The sequence goes on along the minus strand of JALYHK010000232.1, from coordinate 1,791 downwards.
GGGCGGTTATATCTACATCACACGGCAGCTGCTCGCGCTGATGAGCGACGAGGCGGAGCTCGCGTCCGTGCTCGGCCATGAGGTCGGCCACATCGCCGCCGAGCACAGCGCGGGGCGGCAAAACCGCGGGCTGCTCGCTCAGCTCGGCGCGCTGGCCGTTGGCCTCGTCACCGGCTCCGGCCAGCTCGCCCAGATCGCCGGGCAGGCGGGGCAGGTCTGGGTGCTCGGCTATTCGCGCAGCCAGGAATATGAGGCCGATACGTTGGGCATCCGTTACATGACCGCGGCGGGCTACGACCCCCTCGGCTCGCCGGCGATGCTCGCCTCGCTCGGCGCGTGGAGCAATCTCGAGGCCCGTCTGCAGGGCCGAGAGGATGACCAGCGGGCGACGCCGTCGTGGGCGCGCACCCATCCTCTTTCGGAAGACCGCGTCCGCCGCGCCACCAGTCTCGCGCAGCAGACCGGCCGCGCCGGCCAGGGCATCCGCAACCGGGAGCAGCATCTGGCCGTGATCGACGGCATGTATTTCGACGACGACCCCGCCCAGGGCGTGGTCGAAGGACGCGACTTCCTCCATCCCGATCTGCGCCTCGCCTTCACCGTGCCCCAAGGCTACGGCATCCAGAACGGCACCCGCGCGGTCGGCATCGTCGGCCAGCAGGGCCAGGCGCAATTCTCGACCGGCCCGTTCAACGGCAACCTCAGGACCTATGTCAGCCAGGTGTTCCAGGCGCTCGGCGGCCAGCAGCAGCAGATTCCGCATCCGCCGCCGCAGACAACGACGATAAACGGCCTTCCCGCAGCTTATTCCACGGCGCGGGTGCAGACCCAGCGGGGCGTTGTCGACGTGACGGTGGTCGCCTATCAGTTCGAGTCTAACCGCGCCTACCATTTCGCGATGATCACCCAGGGCGGCGCGGGGCTCGGGCCGTTCAGTCAGATGGTCCAGTCGGTGCGGCGCCTGTCGGCGCAGGAGGCGGCGGCGATCCGGCCGCGGGTCATCGACATCCACACGGTGCGGGCCGGCGATACGGTGCAGAGTCTGGCGAGCCGGATGGCCTACAGGACCCATCAGACCGAGCGCTTCCTGGCGCTCAACGGCCTCGCCGGCAACGCGACACTGCGCGCCGGAGACCGGGTGAAGCTGGTGGTCTACGGCACCCGCAGCTGAGCCGCGTCGCCGGTAAAAGAAATCGGGCGGCGGAATGCCTTCCGCCGCCCGATGCTTTCGCCGAAGCTGGTCCGTTACGAACCGGCCATCTCGGACGAAACCTCGTTGAAGGTGTTGCCGAGCTGGTTGCCGAGGCCCTGCATCGCGGTGATGGCGGCGACGGCGATCAGGGCGGCGATCAGGCCGTATTCGATGGCGGTGGCGCCCTTGTTGTCCCTGATGAGCTTGCGAATGAACTGCATTTCCGGTCTCCTTGGTTCCAAAGCTTTGGAAGTCCACACTTCCACGCCGCCCTTGTCGCTACTCGGGTCAGCCTCCCCGGTTTAGGACAGGTCAGTTGCCAAAGTTTTAATGCGCGGGGGCTTTTTCTCAGGAGCCGGCAACGGTCTCGGCGACGTTGTTCCACATCTCGGTCGTGGTGGTCGCGAAGTTCTGCACGCCGGCGATCATCGCCAGGAAGATTAGGGCCAGGATCAGGGCGTATTCCACCGCGGTGGCGCCGCTGTCGTCGGTCAGCAGTCTGCGCAGCCTGTGCATGCCGCTCGTCCTTTCCGCGCGCGGTAGCGTTGCCCCAAGCTCCGGCTTAAGGCTCGGCTGGTTAAGAGAGTGCTGACGAAGGC
>JALYHK010000231.1 GCA_030776605.1 Pseudomonadota bacterium | reverse complement strand
GGGCTGTCGCACCGCCATGTCGGCTCGGTCCACGCGCCGGACGCCGAGATCGCGCTCCGACACGCGCGAGACACCTACACGCGGCGGCTCGAAGGCGTCAGCCTCTGGGTCGTCCCCTCCGCGCAGATCATCGCTTCGGACCCGGCCGACGATGCGGCGATGTTCGATCCGGCCGCCGACAAGGTCTACCGCCACCCGACCTTCTACGACATTCCGGACGACGTGAAGCACATCTGATGGCCTCGCTTCCTCCGATCGACTTGCCCGCCGGCGCGACCGGGGAAGGGGCGTTCGACGCGCCGAGCGAGGCGGAGCGGCAAGGCGCGCTGTTCGACTATCTGCTGCGGCTCGGCGACGACGCTTTGGTCCTGGGCCAGCGGCTGTCGGAATGGTGCGGCCATGCCCCTTCGGTCGAAGTCGACCTCAGCCTCGCCAACATCGCGCTCGACCTGATCGGGCAGGCCACCCACTTCCTCGGCCGCGCCGGCGAGGTCGAGGGGGAGGGGCGGGACGGCGATGCGCTCGCCTTCCGCCGCGACGTGCTCGATTTCAGGAACTGCCTGCTGGTCGAGCAGCCCAACGGCGACTTCGCCCAGACGATGGCGCGCCAGCTCCTCTTCTCGACCTGGCAGAAGATGCTGTTCGCCCGCCTCGTCTCCTCGGCGGACGGGACGATCGCCGCCGTCGCCGAGAAGGCGCTGAAGGAAGTCACTTACCATCAGGAGCTGGCGAGCGAATGGGTGATCCGCCTCGGCGACGGCACCGAGGAGAGCCGCCGCCGGATGGACGTAGGCCTCGACTGGATGTGGCGCTTCGTCCCGGAGCTGTTCGAGATGGACGAGGGGGCGCAAGCCGCGGTGCGCTGCGGCTTCGGCGCCGACGCGGCGGCGTTCCGGGAGGATTACGACCGCGCCGTCGCCGCCGTCCTGGCCGAAGCGACGCTCGAGCCGCCGCCGGCGCAGCGTCCGATCCTCGGCGGCCGCCGCGGTCATCATTCGGAGCATCTGGGGCACCTGCTGGCCGCGATGCAGTTCCTCCCCCGCACCTATCCGGAAGCAAAATGGTGAGCGGGGTCGGGCAGGACACCCAAGATCGTTCGTCCCAAGGGAAGTCGAGGGGCGCGCGCGACGATTCGGTGCAACGCGCCTCGACTTTGCTCAACACCAACGGGATATGGCAGGTTCTCCGCCAGGTTCCCGATCCCGAAATCCCCGTCGTCTCGGTCGTCGATCTCGGCATCGTGCGCGAGGTGACGGCGGAGCGCGTCGTGATCACGCCCACCTACACCGGCTGCCCGGCCACCGAAGTGATCCGGCGCGATATACGCGCGGCGCTCGACGCGGCGGGACATGGCGCCGTGCGGCTCGAGACGGCGCTGTCGCCGCCATGGACCACCGACTGGATCAGCGAGCAAGGCCGCGCCAAGCTCCAGGCCTACGGCATCGCGCCGCCGACGCCGCGCGGCGAGCGGGCGGTGGCCTGCCCGCAGTGCGGAGCGACCGATACCGAAGAGGTCAGCCGCTTCGGCTCGACGCCGTGCAAGGCGCTGTGGCGCTGCCGCGCCTGCGCCGAGCCGTTCGACCTGTTCAAGTGCCATTGAGGGGCGCCCCCTGCTCCCCGGCGAAGGCCGGGGCCCGGCGGAGCCGTCAGCGGGTCTGGGTCTGGGCCGTCGCCGGGACACTGGAGGCGATGCGCGGCCGATGAGCGCGAGCTTCCACACCCTGACCGTCGCCGAGGTGATCCCCGAGACAGCCGAGGCCAAGTCGATCCGCTTCGAGGTGCCCGAGGAGCTCCGGGAGACCTTCCGCTTCAAGCCGGGCCAGCACCTCACGCTCAAGGCAGAGCTCGGCGGCGAGGAGGTGCGGCGCAACTATTCGCTCTGCGTCGCGCCCGAGGACGGCGAGGTGAAGGTGACGGTGAAGCGCATCGCCGGCGGCCTCTTCTCCAACTGGGCGAACGACAATCTCAAGCCCGGCGACCGGATCGAGGTGATGCCGCCGCACGGCAGCTTCACCTGGGATTTCCGCCCCGGCGCGTCCAACCTCTACGTCGGATTCGCGGGAGGATCGGGGATCACGCCGGTGATGTCGCTGCTGAAGACGGCGCTGATCGAGGAGCCGATGAGCCGTTTCCTCCTCTTCTACGGCAACCGCGACAGCCAGTCGGTGATCTTTCTGGAGGAGCTGGCGCGGCTCAAGAACCGCCACATGGACCGGCTCGAGGTCCACCATTTCCTCGCCGAGGAATCGGAGGACATCGCGCTGTTCAACGGCATGCTCGACCGCGACAAGTGCGACGAGGTGCTGACCCATCTGGTCGAGCCGGAGGAGGCGGCCGCCTTCTTCATCTGCGGCCCCGGCCCGATGATGGACGCAGCCGAGGAGGCGCTCCTCGCCCGCGGGGTGCCTAAGGACAGGATCCACCTCGAGCGCTTCACCGCCGACCGCCCGCCCGAAGCGCTCGCCGCGCAGCTCCAGGCGATGTCCCAGGAGGCGCGGGGGCTCGCGATGCAGGTGACGCTCGACGGGCGGAGGCGCCGCGTCCCGTTCGACGCGGAGGCCGGCAACATTCTCGACAGCGCCCGCAAGGCGGGGCTGCCGGCCCCCTATGCCTGCAAGGCGGGCGTCTGCGCCACCTGCCGGGCGCGGGTGGTCTCGGGTCAAGTGGAGATGGCGGCGCGCTACGGCCTCACCGACGAGGAGATCGAGGCTGGCTACGTGCTCACCTGCCAGTCGGTGCCCAAGGGCGAAGGCGTCGCGCTGGACTACGACGCCTGAACGCGGGCCTCAGCGGGCGATCGTCGCGCCGCCGCCGCCTTGGTGGCCGTGATAGTCGACCACCGCCCGCACGCTCGCCTGCATCAGGTCCATCCGCGCCGGGATCGGAGCGCTGGTGCGCCGGATCATCACCGCCACCGCATAGGCCGAGCCGTCCGGCGCGGTGACGATGCCGATGTCGTTGTAGCCGGTCTGCTCGCTGCCGAGCACCTGGCCGGTGCCGGTCTTGTGGGCGATCCGCCAGCCGGGCGCCAGCCCCCCGGTGAGGCGGTTCGGGCCGGTGCGGGTCTGCGACATGATCGACAGCAGCCGCCGGGTCGAGGCCGGCGAGAGCAGCTCGCCGGCGTGGAGCCGGGCGAGCGCGTCGACGATGCCGACCGGCGTCGCGCCGTCCACCGGATCGGCGATATAGGCGTTGAAC
>JALYHK010000230.1:2918-3219 GCA_030776605.1 Pseudomonadota bacterium | reverse complement strand
GCATAGCTGAGGTCGACCCGCTGCGCGCGTACCGCTTCGAAGATGGCGGCGAGAGTAGCTGCCGAATTGTTCGCCTGAAAGGCGGGCGCGCCGAGATCGCGCAACACCGAATAGTTGCCGGTCTGGTTGGCATGGTCGAGGGCGGCGAGCGCCGACCATACAAGCCTCGAGACTGTGAGGACGTCCACAGCCGGAGCGGAGGGCGCCGCCGGCTGCCTCGCTTGCGGCTGCGCCGCGGCCGGAGCCTGGGCGGACGCGGACGAGGCGACCGCGAGGAGCGCCGCCCCCAAAAAGAGACGGG
>JALYHK010000230.1:0-2908 GCA_030776605.1 Pseudomonadota bacterium | reverse complement strand
CCCCGATCCCCACAGTGGTCGTCAGGCTTACCACGCGGTCTGGAAGCCCGCCCGGGCGCCGATCTCGCCGCTGCTGAAGCCGACGCCGACGCCCGCCGAGAAGGAGGACATCGGGCCGATCCGCGCCGAGAAGGCGGCGGTGCCGGCGGTGCGGTTCTGGAAGTAGCCGATGCCGCCCGAGACGGCGAAGTCCGCTCCGGCGGGGACTGCCGGGGACTCCATCGCGAGCGCCATGGCGACGCCCTCGTTTGCCTCCCGGATCCCGCGACGGTTGGTGTCGGCGAGGTCGAACAACGTCGCGGTGTCGGTCTGCAGAGCGGCGATCGCCGTCCCCTGGTTGGCCACCGTCGTCTGCAGCGTCGCAACGTTCGTCTGGAGCGTCGCGACGGCGGGCAGCAGCGTCGTGTTGGTGGTGATGTTGCCGTTGGCATCGTTCACCAGCACGCCGGCGGTGGTGTAGCCGCCGAAGCGGACCGTGGAGCCGGGGCCGCCGACGGTCACCTGATTGGCCGCCGTCGTCTGGGCGTTCGCGCCGATCGCGGTGGAGCCTGCATGGGTCGCCTGGGCGCCCACTCCGACCGCGGTCGAATTGGCTGCGGTCGCATTGGCGTTGCGGCCCACCGCGGTCGAATTTTGGCCCAATGCGCTGGCGGTATCGCCGACTGCCGTCGATTGGAGGCCGGTGGCGGCAGCGAAGTCGCCGACGGCAGTGGAGAAGTTCCCCGAGGCGACGGCGCGGTCGCCGAGGGCCGTCGAGGACGTGCCGGTCGCCGTCGCCTGGTTGCCGACGGCGGTGCTGTTCGCGGCGGCGGCATTGGAGCGCCCGCCGAGCGCGGTGGAATCGGCCGCCCGTGCGTTGGCATTGAAGCCGAAAGCGCTCGCCCGCAGCCCGAGAGCGCTCGATACATCGCCGACGGCCGTGCTCGATTCGGCCGTCGCCGCCGCGAAGTCGCCGAGCGCGGTCGAGAAGTTCCCCGAGGCGACGGCGCGGTCGCCGAGGGCGGTCGAGGACGTGCCAGTCGCCTGCGCCTGGTTGCCGACGGCGGTGCTGTTCGGGGCGGCAGCAATGGAGCGTCCGCCCAGCGCAGTCGCATCCACGCCGGCCGCATTGGCGTTGAAGCCGTAGGCGCTCGACCGCAGCGCAAGGGCGCTCGCGACGTCGCCCACCGCCGTGCTCGATTGCCCTGTCGCGGCAGCGAAGTCGCCGATCGCGGTCGAGAAGTCGCCGAAAGCGGCGGAACGGTCGCCGACCGCCGTCGCCGACTCGCCGGTCGCGGTGGCCAGGGGTCCGCAGGCAGTCGCCCTAGCGCCAGTTGGCACACCCTGGGCCGGCTGGAAGACAAAGGGGCTCCCCACGATGTAGGTGCCGCAGACGGCGCGGTCCTGGGCCGCAGCCGGGCTCGAGGCGACGGTGAGCGCCACCACGCTCGCCGAGGCCGAAATCATCGTTTTGGCCAGAAGTCTGTTGAGTTGCATCTTTTTGCTCCCTGTTGCGCATACGCGCCGGTATCGGCCGCGCGGCTGAGGATTTTCTACTAGCGCTGGAAGCAGATTGGCAACTCTAATGTGCTCGTCAGTCACTTACTGGCGTCGGTGCGGCACAGCGAGCACGCTGGACGCAAATCCGTGGAAGCGTCTTGGTCAGCTGACTTGAGCCCGGCGGCCGCGCGGTCGCGCGCGAAGGCGGCGATGGCGCCGACGATCGGCTCCGCGCGCTTGGCGCGGCTCCGCAGCCTCTCGGGATGCAGCGCTCCAGTAAAGTCGTTGCCGGCCGCGCCGGGTCTCGGCGATAAGGCTCCGCATGCCGACCCCCGCCGAGCGCGCCCGCGCCGCCCTTGCCCGCGGCGACCTGATCGCCGCCTACGACGCCGCCGTCTCGGCGATCGCCGAGGGCGACGGGTCGGAGGACGTGCGCCACCAGCAGGTGCTGGCGCTCGCCAGGATGGGCGACACGGCAAGGGCGATGGAGCTGTTCGACAGTTATGCGCTCGGCCGCTCGGCCGATCCGCACAAGCGCGCGCTTGGCGCGCGGCTGCTCAAGGACAAGGCGCTGTCGCTGCCGCCGGGCGAGACGCGGCTGGCGGCGCTCTGCGACGCGTTCGAGGCCTATCACCGCATCTTCCGGGAAAGCGGCGATTCCTTCCCCGGGATCAACGCGGCGACGCTCGCCCTGCTCTCCGGGCGCGAGGAGGAAGCGGCGCGAATCGCCGCGGCCTTGCTCGAGGATCCGGCGGTGGCGGAAGCGCGGGACTTCTATCTGGCGGTGACCAGGGCCGAGGCGCTGCTCGTCCTCGGCAGGGCGGAGGCCGCCGCCGAGGCTTTGGCCGCGCCCGCTGTCCAGGCCTCGCCGGACCACGGCGCCCGCTCCACCTCGCGCCGGCAGCTGGCGATGATCGCCGATCATCTCGGGCTCGGCGAAGCGGACAGAGCGGGGCTGCTCGCCGCCCTCGCGCCGCCCGCGGTGGTCCATTATGCCGGCCACATGTTCGCCGCGGACCCGGCGGTGGAGGCGGCGCTCGGCGGTGCGATCGAGAGCCTGCTCGCCGAGGAGAATGCCGGCTTCGGCTACGGCTCGCTCGCCTGCGGCTCCGACATATTGTTCGCCGAGGCGCTGCTCGCGCGCGGCGCCGAGCTTCACGTCATCCTGCCGTTCGCCGAGGAGGACTTCCTCGCCCAGTCGGTGCTCCCCGGCGGCGACGCCTGGCTGCCGCGCTACCGCGCCTGCCTCGCCGCCGCCGCCAGCGTGACGCAGGCGACAGCCATCCCCTTCTTCGGCGACGCCGACCAGTACGGCTATGCGAGCCGGATGGCGATGGGGCTCGCGCGGCTCAGGGCCGAGCACCTCCGCTCCGAGCCGGTCCAGGCGGTGGTGTGGGACGGCGCCGCCGTGGCGGGGCCCGCCGGCACC
>JALYHK010000229.1:2528-3230 GCA_030776605.1 Pseudomonadota bacterium | reverse complement strand
CGGCCGGCGATCTCGCGGCCGATCAGGGCGCCCGCAGCGCCGCCGACCACCAGCCCGACCGTGCCGTTGGGACGGCGGCAGTAGAGCCTCCCGTCGCGCCCGCGCCAGACAGGGCCCTGATAATAGCCGTGGCGGTCGTAGTAGCGCGACTGCGCCTCGGCCGGCGTCGCCGGCACGGTCATCGCCGCGGGGACGGCCATGGTGGCGGCCGCGACGGCCAGAGTGAGCTTACGCATGGCGAACCTCCTTCGAACCTTCGCCGGTATCAACGCCGCGGCTGAAGACGCGGTTGCGTGAACCTAAAACAACAATCCGGACATGCTGCAGCAAGGCTGCGCTGGACGGAGGCGAGCCCCGGCCCTAGAGCGCAGGCGTCTTCGGGCGGAGCGGACAACTTTGGCGAACGTCACGGTGATCGGCGGCCAGTGGGGCGACGAGGGAAAGGGCAAGATCGTCGACTGGCTGGCGAGCCGGGCGGACGTTGTCGCGCGCTTCCAGGGGGGCCACAACGCCGGACATACGCTGGTCGTCGGGGATCAGGTCTACAAGCTGTCGCTGCTCCCCTCCGGGATCGTGCGCGGCACCCTCTCGGTGATCGGCAACGGCGTGGTGCTCGACCCATGGGCGCTGAGGGACGAGGTGGGGCGGCTGAGCGAGCAGGGCGTCTCGATCGGGTCCGAGACGCTGCAGATCGCCGAGACC
>JALYHK010000229.1:0-2518 GCA_030776605.1 Pseudomonadota bacterium | reverse complement strand
CGAGACCTGTCCGCTCATCCTCCCCTTCCACCGCGACCTCGACGCGCTGCGTGAGGATGCGAGCGGCGCCGGGCGGATCGGCACGACCCGCCGCGGGATCGGCCCCGCCTACGAAGACAAGGTGGGCCGCCGCGCGATCCGGGTCTGCGACCTCGCCCACCTCGACACGCTCGGGCCGATGATCGACCGGCTGTGCGCCCACCATGACGCGCTGCGCGCCGGCTTCGCGGAGCCGCCGATCGACCGCGAGCGGCTGATGCGCGATCTGCGCGAGATCGCCGATTTCGTGCTGCAGTTCGCGCGGCCCGTGTGGCAGACGCTGAACCAGGCGAAGGCGGAGGGCCGCCGAATCCTGTTCGAGGGCGCCCAGGGGGTGCTGCTCGACGTCGACCACGGCACCTATCCGTTCGTCACCTCATCCAATACGATCGCCGGCACCGCGGCCGGCGGGACGGGCCTGGGGCCCGGCGCCGCGGGCTTCGTGCTCGGCATCGTCAAAGCCTATGCGACCCGCGTCGGCTCCGGACCGTTTCCGACCGAGCTCGACGACGACACCGGCCGCCGGCTGGGCGAGCGCGGCCGCGAGTTCGGCACCGTCACCGGCCGCCAGCGCCGCTGCGGCTGGTTCGACGCGGTGCTGGTCCGCCAATCGACCACCCTGTCGGGCGTCACCGGCATCGCCCTGACCAAGCTCGACGTCCTCGACGGCCTCGGGGAAGTGAAGATCTGCACCGGCTACCGCCTGCGCGGCGAGACGCTCGACCGGCTCCCTGCCCATGCGGCGGATCAGGCCGCCGTCGAGCCGATCTACGAGACGATGGAAGGCTGGTCGCAATCGACCGCCGGGGCGCGCAGCTGGGCGCAGCTCCCCGCCCGGGCAATCAAGTATATCAAGCGGATAGAGGAACTTTGCTGCTGCTCCGTCGCTTTGGTTTCGACCAGTCCCGAACGGGAGGATACGATCCTCGTCCGCGACCCGTTCGCCGATTGACCGGAGAGTGAGTGAGTGACCACGCGGGAAGCCACCAGACTGCTGCCGAGGATGGGCGAGACGCCGGTGATCGGCTCCGACGGCCGCTCGATCGCGGACTGGCTGGCGCTGCTCGCCTTCGGCGCGATCACCTGGCCCTGGCTGCTGAGGAGCCTCGACGGCGGCCGGCTGCGCGACAAGCACGCGCTGCTCGACCGGCTCGGCCTGCCGGACGACGCGCTCCCCTATCTGGGCAGTTGGAAGGCCGACACCGGCCTTCTGACGCTGCTTACCGACCATATCCTCGCGCACAAGCCGCGGCTCGTCGTCGAGTTCGGCACCGGCGCCTCCACCCTCGTCATCGCCAAGGCGATGCAGCAGGCTGGGGGCGGTACGCTCATCAGCTTCGACCAGCATGCCGACTTCGTCGAGGCGACACGCGCCTGGCTCGGCGAGCACGGGCTCGAGGCGGACGTGCGCGCGGTGCCGCTGCGGCCTTCGCCAGACGGCTGGCCGGGCCTCTGGTACGACCATGGGCCGCTCCCGGACGACATCGAGCTGATGCTGGTCGATGGACCGCCCTGGACGGTGCATCCGCTCATCCGCGGCGCGGCGGCGAGCCTGTTCGACCAGATCGCACCGGGCGGCACGATCATGCTCGACGACGCCGCCCGGCCCGGCGAGCGGCTGGTCGCCCGGCGCTGGCGAAAGGCCTATCGCGACTTCGACTTCCGGCTCTGGAAGGGCGGCTCCAAGGGAACGCTGATCGGAACCAGGCGCGGCTAGACGGTCGGCCGCCTGACAAATCCGTCTGCCGGCTCCGGCGCCGCCTCCTCGACCCTGACCTCCTCGACGCGGGCGGCGGGCGGGCCCCGGCGGCACTTGCGCGCCAGCGCCTCGATCGCCTCGTCCGGCCCCATGGCGAGGATCTCGACCTCCCCGGAGCGCCGGTTGCGGACCCAGCCGGAAAGGCCGAGCGCCCGCGCCTCGTCGATCGCCCAGTTGCGGTAGAAGACGCCCTGGACGCGCCCGGAGACGATGATCCGCCGCGCGCTCATCCGCACTGCGCCTTGTGCAGCAGCTTGTGGTCGGCGAGCACGAGCGCCACCATCGCCTCGACCACCGGCGCGCCGCGCAGCGCGACGCAAGGGTCGTGACGCCCCTCGACCCCGAGCGCCGGCACGGAGGAGGTCGGCTTGAAGGCGACGCGGACGAGGATCGGCTCGCCGGTCGCGATTCCGCCGACGATGCCGCCGGCGAGCGCCGGATCGGCATTGTCCTCGCCGCGCATCCGCGCCGCCGCGAAGCCCGCCCCGACCTCGACCCCCTTCACCGCGTTGATCGACATGCAGGCGCCGGCGAGCGCCGCGTCGAGCTTCCCGTAGACCGGCGCCCCCCATCCCGCCGGGACGCCGCTTGCGACGCATTCGACGACCGCGCCGAGCGAGCTTCCCGCCTCGCGCGCCTCATCGAGCATATCCTCCCACGCCCCCTCGTCGGCCGAGCCGCCGACCTCGACCGGCCGCGCCGCGATCGCCACCTCCGGGA
>JALYHK010000228.1 GCA_030776605.1 Pseudomonadota bacterium | reverse complement strand
CACCGCGGCAGGAGGGTGGATCCGGCCGCCATCCAGGACATCGCGCTGCTCGCCATCGAGGGCGAGCGGGACGACATTTCGGGAGTCGGGCAGACGAGGGCGGCGCTGGCGATCTCGAGCGCGCTGCCCGAGGAGATGAAGCGCTATCACCTCGCTCGAGGCGTCGGCCACTACGGCATCTTCCACGGCAGCAAGTGGCGCGAGCGGATCGCCCCCGTCGTGGAGGAGTGGATCGCGCGGCACGAGGGCTGAGCTCGCGGCCGGGGCGTTGCGGTCGGCGGCGCTGCTTTTCTTCCCGGCGCTTTAACTAACCATCAAATCTCTGCGGCTAGGAAACGGGCTCCAAGATCCAGCCCGTATTGGACCTCGATGTACCACGCCCCTGTCCCCCTGGACGTCGACCAGCAGGAGCACGAGCCGGTCGACGTCGCGCCGGAGCCCGTCGGGTACGAGACCGGCAGCGAGCGGCTCCGGGAGGCGCATCTCCAGAACGGACAGGCGGAAGCGCGGGCTCTTTTCGCGCCCTATTTCGCGATTACCGGCGTCGGTGCGGCGCTGCTCACCGCCTGGGGCATGTTCGGCTCGGTTCGCCTAGAGCTGATCGTCGGCTGGGTCGCTCTGGTATCGTTCGCCAACTGGGCCGTCTGCCGGCGCGCGATGCAGGCGGCGCAATGGGGCGGCGACCGCGCGCCGCGCGCGCGCCGCGACTCGATCGCCATCGCCGAGGCGCTGGGCCTGGCGGCGCTGTGGTCGTCGCTGCCTACCTATGCGTTCGCCACGCAGGCGCCGGAGGTGCAGATCGTCATCGGCGGGGCGATGGCGGCTATGATCATCGCGGCGATCGCGCTCTCGGCCGTGCCGGCCGCCTCGATCGCCTGGATCGCAGGGCTCACCTTCGCCTTTTGCCTCGCTTACTATCTCGGCAGCCGTGCACTCGATCCGAAGCTCGGGCTGACCTTCGTCGGCGTTGCGGCTGTCGGCATCTTCGGAGTGGTCCGGCTCACCCGCTGGACGTTCGAGCAGCTCCAGACCATCGCCAAGACCCGAACCCAGGCCGAGTCGATCCGGCTGCTTCTCAAGGAATATGAGCATCGCGGCGTCGGCTGGTTGTGGCAGGTCGATTCCGAGAACCGGGTCGTCTACATCTCGTCGCGGATGACGGCGCTGCTCGGCCGCTCGACCTCTCAGCTCATCGGCCACTCGCTTCCGGCGTCGCTGGGCGGCAACAGCGCCCTGGGCCGCACTCTGCTCGCTCGCCAGCCCTTCGCCAACCTCGAGATGGAGCTGAAGACGCGGCGCGGCACCCGCTGGATCAGCCTGGCCGGAGACCCGATCATCGATATGGCCGGCCAGTTCCAAGGCTTCCGCGGGGTCGGCTCCGACGTCACCGAAGTGAGGAAGACGCAGGAGCGGCTGACCAATCTCGCCAACATGGACGTGCTCTCCGGCCTGCCGAACCGCGGCCGCGTCCGTCAGCTGCTCGGCGAGGCCCTGTCCTCGGCGACGTCGACCAATGTCCCCTGCGCGATCATGTTTCTCGACCTCGACGGCTTCAAGCCGGTCAACGACACCTTCGGCCATCCCAAGGGGGACGCCGTGCTCAAGAGCGTCTCGCAGCGGCTGGTCAAGGAGGTCGGGCAATCGGGGCACGTCGGGCGCATGGGCGGCGACGAGTTCGCCATCGTGATCAAGGACGCCCAGAGCCGCCGAATGGTGGAGGCCCTCGCGGAGCGGCTGATCCAGTCGGTGGCCGAGCCCTATCACATCGACAAGGCCGAGATCCGCATCGGCGTCTCGATCGGCTGCGCCTTCGGGCCGATCGACGGCCAGAGCGTCGACGATCTGATCCAGAAGGCGGATTTGGCGCTCTATCAAGCGAAGGGCCAGGGTCGCGGCATCTGCTGCTTCTTCAATGCGGACATGCAGAACGAGGCGGAGGACCGGCTGCGGATCGAGCAGGACCTGCGTACCGGCCTGCAGCTCGGCCAATTCCGGCTGCTCTACCAGCCGCTGATCAGCGCGGCGGACCAGAGCCTGGTCGGGTTCGAGGCGCTGATCCGCTGGCACCACCCGACTCGTGGGATCGTTCCGCCCAACGAGTTCATCCCGCTCGCCGAGGAATCGGGGCTGATCATGGATCTCGGCGATTGGGTGATCGAGGAGGCGTGCCGCGCCGCCTCGATCTGGCCGGATTATATCAGCGTCGCCGTCAACCTCTCGGCGCGCCAGCTCATCTTCCCGGCGCTTCCGAACACCGTGAACGAGGCGCTCGGCCGCTACAAGCTGCAGGCGAACCGGCTCGAGCTGGAAGTCACCGAAAGCGTTTTCCTCGGCGATTCGGACGGAGCCCTGGACGTCCTGAAGCGGCTGCGCGCCCTTGGCGTCGGCATCGCCCTGGACGATTTCGGCACCGGCTATTCCTCGCTCGGCTATCTGAACAAGGCGGTCTTCCACAAGCTGAAGATCGACGGCTCGTTCGTCCGCGACGCGGCGGACAATCGCGAGACCGTCGCGATCATCCAATCGATCGTCAGCCTCGCCAAGAGCTTCCGGATGACGGTGACCGCCGAGGGCGTCGAGACGGCCGACGATTTCACTCGGATGCGCGATCTCGGCTGTCATCAGATCCAGGGCTATCTCTTCGGCCGGCCGATGACTTTCGAGCGCGCGACGGAGCTCGTCCACGGCAGCCGCCAGCGCCTCAGCGCCTGAGCGGCGCCCCCGGAAAGTTCAGCGGGCTATCTGCCCGGCGCGTCGGCCTTCTTCGTTCGCAGCGTCGGCTGTGCCGAGGCAGGGTCGTCCGGCCAGGGATGCTTGGGGTAGCGGCCGCGCATCTCGCGTGCCACCTCCTTCCAGCTGCCCCGCCAGAAGCCGGGGAGGTCGCGCGTGGTCTGGATCGGACGTCCCGCCGGCGAAGTAAGGCTGAGGACGATCGGCTCGCCGGCCACGCTCGGATGCTTTGAGAGACCGAACAGCGCCTGCACCCGCACCGTTACCGTCGGACCCGCTTCGGCTTCATAGTCGATCGGATGAGTGGTCCCGGCCGGCGTCGCGAAGGCCGCCGGCGCCAGCGCCTCGAGTCGCTTGCGGCCGTCCCAGCCGAGCCGCGCCTCTAGGCTGGCGGCAAGTGCGTCAGGATCCACGTCGCCGAGCCTGCGCTTGCCCACGAGGAGCGGCGGGAGCCACTCCTCGAGCGTTGCGATCAGCGCCTCGTCCGATAGGTCGGGCACGGTC
>JALYHK010000227.1 GCA_030776605.1 Pseudomonadota bacterium | reverse complement strand
GCCCCGGCCGATCCGGTCTCCGAGCGGCAGCTGAGGCTGCTCGATGCCATGCGTCCCGGCGGGACCCGCTCCGAGACCCTGGCCGAGGACCCGCCGATCCGGCTCGTCCGCGGCCTCTTCTCGCACGACGAGTGCCGCTACCTCTCCGAGCTCGCCGGCCCCGCGCTGCGTCCTTCGATCGTGGTCGACCCGGCGACCGGACGTGGGCGGCCGGACCCGGTGCGCACCTCGCACGGGATGAATTTCGGCCCCGCCCAGGAGGATCTCGTCGTCCAGGCGCTCAACCGGCGCATCGCCGAGGCGAGCGGCACCGACCCCGCCTGCGGCGAGCCGCTCCACGTCCTGCGTTATGCGCCGGGCCAGGAATATCGCCCCCATCTGGACGCCCTTCCCGCCGCGGCGAACCAGCGCGCCTGGACCCTGCTGGTCTGGCTGAACGAGGGCTATGAAGGCGGCGCGACGCGGTTCGAGGCCCTGGGCATCGAGGCGAAAGGCGGGGCGGGCGACGCGCTCGTCTTCCGCAATGTGACCGAGGATGGCCGCGGCGATCCGCGCACCCGCCACGCCGGCCTGCCGGTGACCGGCGGCGTCAAATGGCTCGCCAGCCGTTGGATCAGGGAGCGGCCCTTCGATCCCTTCGCGCCCTAGCCGTCCGGCTCCAGCTCCACCCACGGATAGCGGCCGCGGATGCGGGCGTTGAAGTGGCGGCCCTTGGAGAAGGCGCCGCGCAGCGCCTCGGCCGCTTCGGGCGGCACGTCGCGGTAGAGGTAGCGGCGGCCGGTGGCGAACAGCACCTCGAGCTCGCGGCTGTCGGCGCGATAGGCGCAGGATCGGATCACCGTCGAGGGCATGGGGCGCGCGTCTCCCGATGGGCCCGGAGGGTCAGCTCGGCGGGAACTTGTTGTCGCGGGGGAAGCCGAGGGGCGGCATGCGGCCGGCCGCGCCGCGGGCGGTGCGCCAGGCGGAAAGGTCCGTTTCGGCGCGGGTGCGGCCGCTGCCGCCGCCCATCGCCCAGCTGAGCCCTTCGGAGAAGCGAAAGGTGGTGGCGTCGGCGAGGCCGCCGTCGCGGTAGCGCTGGAGCTGCACGCCCTGGCCGCGGGCCATCTCCGGAAGCTCGTTCAGCGGGTAGACGACCATCTTGCGGTTGTCGCCGATCACCGCGACGAAATCGTCCTCGGGGGCGATCCGGCGCACGACGGCGAGCCGGGCGCCGGGGCGCAGGTTGACGACCTGCTTGCCCTTCCTGGTCTCGGCGATCGCGCCCGCCGCCGAGGTGACGAAACCCCGCCCGTCGGACGAGGCGACGAGCAGCCTGGCGTCCTGCACCGCCGGCATCAGCGCCGCGAAGCTGCCCTCGCCCTCGACGTCGATCATCAGCCGCACCGGCTCGCCGAAGCCGCGGCCGCCGGGCAGCTTGTCGGCGGCGAGGGTGTAGAAGCGGCCGTTGTCGGCGGCGAGCAGCAGCTTGTCGGTGGTCTGGGCGTGGAAGAAAAAGCGCGGGCCGTCGCCTTCCTTGAACTTCATCGCCTCGGGATTGGCGAGGTCGACGTGGCCCTTCATCGCGCGGATCCAGCCGCGCTGCGACATGACGACCGTGATCGGCTCGCGCTCGATCATCGCCTCGAGCGGAATCTCGCGGGACGGCCCGGCCTCCTCGATCAGCGTGCGGCGGCGGCCGAGCTCGCTCTCGGGCGCGTAGCGGGCGCGCAAGGCGGCCAGATCCTTCTTGAGCCGGGTGCGCTGGCGCGCGGGCGATGCGACGAGCTTCTCCAGCTCCTCCCGCTCGGCGATGAGCGCGTCACGCTCGCGGCGGATCTGCATCTCCTCGAGCTTGCGCAGCGCGCGCAGGCGCATGTTGAGGATCGCCTCCGCCTGGCGCTCGGCGAGGGTGAATTCGGCGATCAGCACCGGCTTGGGGTCGTCCTCGCTGCGGATGATCGCGATCACCCGATCGAGATTGAGGTAGGCGACGAGGAAGCCTTCGAGCAGCTCGAGCCGGTCGTCGATCTTGTCGATCCGGTGCTGCGAGCGGCGGACGAGGACCTCGAACTGGAAGTCGATCCAGGCCCTGAGCGCCTGGCCGAGGCTCATCACCCGCGGCGTCCGCTCGGCATCGAGCACGTTGAGGTTGAGCGGCACGCGGACTTCGAGATCGGTCAGCCGGAACAGGCTGTCCATCAGGATCTGGGGCTCCACGGCGCGGCTGCGCGGCTCGAGCACGATCCGCACCTCGGCGTCCGATTCGTCGCGCACGTCGGCGAGGATCGGCAGGCGCTTTTCGGCGACGAGGGCGGCGATCTGCTCGATCAGCTTCGATTTGGGGACCTGGTACGGGATGTCGGTGACCACCGCCGTCCAGGTGCCGCGGCCGAGCTCCTCCACCGTCCATCTGGCCCGCACGCGGAAGGCGCCGCGGCCGCTCGCATAAGCGGCGGCGATCGCTTCGGCGCCGTCGACCAGGACGCCGCCGGTCGGGAAGTCGGGGCCGGCGACGAAGTCCATCAGCGCCCGCTCGTCGGCCTTGGGATCGTCGATGAGATGGGACGCGGCGTCGATCAGCTCGGCGAGGTTGTGGGGCGGGATCGAGGTCGCCATGCCGACGGCGATGCCGCTGGCGCCGTTGGCGAGCAGGTTCGGGAACATGCCGGGGAAGACCTCCGGCTCCTCCTCCTCGCCGTTGTAGGTCGGGCGGAAATCGACGGTCCCCTCGTCGAGGCCGGCCATCAGCTCGCCGGCGGCCGCGGTGAGCCGCGCCTCGGTGTAGCGCATCGCGGCGGCGTTATCGCCGTCGACGTTGCCGAAATTGCCCTGGCCGTCGACCAGAGGGTAGCGCAGCGAGAAGGTCTGGGCGAGGCGGACCATGGCGTCGTAGACCGACTGATCCCCGTGGGGGTGGTATTTGCCGATGACGTCGCCGACGACGCGGGCGCATTTCTTGTAGCCGGCGGCGGGATCGAGGCGCAGCAGCCGCATCGCCCACAGGAGGCGCCGGTGGACCGGCTTCAGCCCGTCGCGGACGTCCGGCAGCGAGCGGGCGGTGATAGTCGAGAGGGCGTAGACGAGATAGCGCTCGGACAGCGCGTCGTCGAAAGGCGCCTCGACGATCTGGTCGAACTCATCGGACATGGCCGCTGGTTAGCAACCGGCCCGGCGCGTGGCGAGCCACTATCGCCCGCGCTCGTGCCGGCAAGCCGGCTCAGCAGCGGCGGTCGATCTCTCTTCTTTTTATCTATCCGACCGCGCCGCCGATTAT
>JALYHK010000226.1 GCA_030776605.1 Pseudomonadota bacterium | reverse complement strand
AGGTGGAGCAGGCCGCTGCCCGCGCGGCCGAGCCGCACCGTCACGGCCTTGGCGCCGCGGCCAAGTCCGTCGCCGTCCACCGCCGCGTCCGACAGGCGCCAGAGGCCGTAGCCGAAGAAGCCGAGCGCCATCGCTCCGATCAGAAGGCCGCCGACCTCACCGTCGAGGACGCGCAGCGCGCCGGCGCCGTCCTCGTTGCGCCCGCCGGCCAATGCGAGCAGGCCGATCGCGCCGTACATCAGCCCCCGGGCGATGAAGCCGATGCGGGTCAGGACTTCCATTGCGCTCGCCAATGCCGCCTCCGCGCCGGGCCGGGGGAGAACGTAAGCGGCTCTGCCGCGTT
Organism: Pseudomonadota bacterium; assembly: GCA_030776605.1. Lineage (GTDB taxonomy): Bacteria > Pseudomonadota > Alphaproteobacteria > Sphingomonadales > Sphingomonadaceae > Allosphingosinicella. Next base: position 2,920 of record JALYHK010000226.1, on the reverse strand, counting down.
CCGCTCAGGCGGCGGCCAGCATCAGCCAGGCATAGGCCGCCGCGCCGGCGGCGAAGGGCCAGAAGCGGCTCTCCCGGTCCTCGGGCAGTTCTTCCTTGAGGACGTTGAGGACGATGCCCCCGGCGAGGAATGCGAAGAGGCCGGCGAGGAGCATCGGCGAGACCGGGAAGGCGAGGCCGAGGCCCCAGCCGAGCACCGGTGCGGCGGCCAGCACCCAGCGGCCGCTGCGGTCGTACAAGCGGCCGTGATGCTGGCGCAGCCCTTGGTCGTTGACGACGAAATGGAGCCCGAGCGCGACCGCGAAGAAGAGGAGCCCTCCGATGTCCTGCTCGTCGCGGTGGACGAGCAGATAGCCAACCAGCAGGTTGTAGAGCGCGAAGGCGCCGAGATGAATCCAGAAGACTCGGTCGCCCCAGCGGCGCGCCTCCATGTCGCGCGGGCGACCGGAGCAGCGCGCCAGCCGCTCGAGCCCATAGAAGCAGGCGAGGCCGGCGAGGGCGACGAGATAGACGTGCCTTTCCAGCGCGGCGAGCAATCCCTCGGGCCCGGCCCCGCGGAATGAACGCTGGTGGAGGGCCAGCTCGGGGAGCAGGTGGACGAAGACGTAGGCGACGGAGACGCCGCCGGCGGCCGACAGCCAGATACTGCGCGGCAGAGCGGCGAGGAAGTCGAGGCGGCTGCTTCCGAGGTGGAGGAGAAAGAAGGCCGCGGCGACCGCTCCGCTGAGGACGGCCTCGTTCACGCGCCCGCATCCTTGCGTTCGATCGCGCGGCGCAGCGCCCTGATCTCGGCGTGAAGGCTCGCCATCTCGGGCAGGCCGGCGACCGGCCCGTCCGGGGCCTCCGCGTCGCGGCCGATGAAGAAGCTGGCAAAGGTCGCCGTGATGTAGCCGAAGACGGCGAGGCCGTAGACGGCGAGCAGGGCGGAAAGCACGCGCCCTTCGGTCGTGGCGGGCCAGAAATCGGTGCCGATGCTGGCGATCAGCATCCCGGTCCACCACAAGGCGTGGCCATAGGAGGTGAAGCCTCCCTCGACCTGCGCGGCGGGCTCGAAGCTAAGCATCCCGGCGGCGCCGAGCGCGAGCACCAGCAGGGTGAGGCCGAAGACGTAGCCGAACTGGCGGCGGCGCAGGGTCTTCCTGAGCGCGTTCATGCTGCGGTTGGCGGTGCCGACGATCCTCACCAGCCTGATCCCCCGCAGCGCCCGCGCCGCGCGCAGGACGGCGAGCGCACGGAACAGCCGCAGGGCCGGCACGACGAGGGCGATGACGGTCAGCCAGTTCTTCCTGACGAACTGCCCCTTGTTGGGGGCCAGCGTCAGTCGCAGCGCGAACTCGGCGATGAACACCACCCAGATCGCCGTGCCCAGCGTCTCGAGCAGGGCCGTGCCGCCGCTGGTGAGCTCGACGACGACGATCGCGAGCCACAGGAAGCTCAGCAGCAGCATCGGCGTTTCCAGCCATTCCTCGAGCTGCTCGAGCACCTGCCACCGTTCGTCCGTCCTGGTCATCGGCTCCTCCTTCCGCTGCTGCCGTGGTGGTCAGACGCACGAGGGCGCGGGCGGTGCCCACGGAACCGCCGATCCGTTCCGCCGGTTAAACGAGCCGCGCCGAGGGAGGAGAGGCATGGCCGAAGCGCAGGCATGGCTGGCGAAACGCGACCGCGACTATGCGGTCGGCCTCGGCCGCGCCTTCGCCGGGGCAATCATCTTCAGCCTGCCGCTGCTGATGACGATGGAGATGTGGTGGCTCGGCTTCTATCTGGAGCGCTTCCATCTGCTCCAATTCGGCCTTCTCAACTTCCTGGTCCTGGTCGGCCTCTCGCGCTTCGCGGGATTTGAAGAAACCTACAGCTGGACGGAGGACGTGCTCGACGCGTTCGCCGCCTATGCCGTCGCCGCCGTCGCCGCCTTGCTGATCCTGCTGCTGTTCGGCATCGTAACGCCTGAGATGAGCAGGCAGGAGGTGATCGGCAAGATAGCGATCCAGGCGGTGCCGGCGAGCTTCGGCGCCATGATTGCCAACAAGCAGCTCGGGGCGGCGGTGGAGGAGGAATCGACCGTCGAGGAGCGGCGCCGCGGCACTTACCACGGGCAGCTCTTCCTGATGATGGCCGGCGCCTTGTTCCTCGCCTACAACGTTGCGCCGACCGAGGAGATGGTGCTGATCGCCTACCAGATGACGCCGTGGCACGGCCTTGCGCTGGTCCTGCTCTCCATCCTGCTGCTCCACGCATTCGTCTACACCGTCGGCTTCGCCGGGCAGGAGGCGGAGCTCGCCGAGCGCGGCTTCTGGGCCGCCTTCTTCCGCTTCAGCCTGGTCGGATATGGGATCGCCGTCGCCGTCAGCCTCTACGTCCTCTGGACCTTCGGCCGCACCGAAGGTGTGGCACTGCCGCAAGTGGCGATGATGACGGCCGTGCTCGGCTTTCCCGCAGCGATCGGCGCGGCCATCGCCCGGCTGGTGGTCTAGGGAGGACAGCCGTGGCCGCCAAGGGCGACAAGCAGCCCAATTCCCCGCTTGAGTGGATCGCCGGCACCCTCGGGCTCCTGATCGCGCTCGCCATGCTGGGCGTGATCGGCTGGGAGGCGCTGAGCGGAAGTCCGCAGCGACCCCCGGAGATCGTGGTGCAGGCCGAGCGCGCGACGCGGACCGCCGGCGGCTGGGTGGTCGATCTGGTCGCCCGCAACGGTTCCGGCAGCACCGCCGCCGCAGTCCACCTCTCCGGCGAGCTCAAGCAGGGCGACGAGGCGGTCGAATCCGGCCAGGCGCTGATCGACTACATTCCCGGCCGTTCGGAGCGGCGGGCATCGCTGATCTTCACCCACGACCCGGCCGCATACCGCCTCGAGGTGCGCGCCACCGGCTTCCAGGAGCCCTGAGGGCTCAGCCGGCCGCCAGCCCGGCGCGCGGCGGGAACGG
>JALYHK010000225.1 GCA_030776605.1 Pseudomonadota bacterium | reverse complement strand
CCGCCGCCCCGGCGCGCTCGGCCGGCGAGACGGTGGAGCCGGAACCGGAAGCGGCCGAGCCCGAGGACTACGATGCCTTCGCGCCCGAGCCGCCGTTCCGGCCGCGGCGCAACAAGGCGCGGATGTGGACGGCGCTTGCCGTCCTCGCGGCGATGCTGATGACCGGCGCGGCCTTCGCAATCCACTATTTCGGCATCCCGGGCCTCGGCGGCGGCCTCGGCCAGCATGAAGGGACGCCGCTGCAGCTCGTCGGCCGCGGCGAGCCTCGGCGGCTCGGCAGCGGCAATACGTTGCTCACCGTCACCGGCCGGATCGTCAACCCGACCGGCGAGCCGCAGCGCGTGCCGCAGATCCGGGCCCAGCTCCGCGACGATCAGGGCCGGGTGGTCTACGGCTGGTCGATCGCTCCGCCCGTCTCCGAGCTGGCGCCGGGGCAGGCGGCCACCTTCAACAGCGCCGAAGTGCTCGACGTGCCGCGAAACGCGAGGTCCGTGCACCTCAGCTTCGGGGCGCCCGGCTGAGCTTGTCGCGCCCCGCGGCGGCCGATAGAGGGGCCGCCACAGCCGAATGGGAGGCGCCATGCGCATCGGCATCCTCACCGGGGGCGGCGATGTCCCGGGACTCAATGCCTGCATCCGATCGGTGACGCTGTCGGCCGACGACCTCGGCTGGGAGGTGCTCGGCTTCCGCCGCGGCTGGCAGGGGGTGATGGCGATCGATCCGGACGATCCCGCGAGCCTCGCCGCGCACAGCCTGCCGCTCACCCGCGAAGGCGTCCGGGGCATCGACCGCACCGGCGGCACCATCCTCCACACCTCGCGCTCCGATCCGCGGACCCAGAAGGAGGGCGACAGGACCGCCCACGTCCTCGCCGTGCTGGATCGGCTCGGCATCGATGCGATGGTGACGCTCGGCGGCGACGGGACCTTGCGCTTCTCCGCCCATCTCGCCGCCCAGGGCATGCCGGTGATCTCGGTGCCCAAGACGATGGACAACGACGTCTACGGCACCGACTACTGCATCGGCTTCTCGACCGCAGTCAGCCGCTCGGTCGAGGCGATCAACTCGCTCCGCACTACGATCGAAAGCCACGAGCGCATCGGCGTGATCGAGCTGTTCGGCCGGCGCAGCGGCGAGACCGCGCTGCTCGCCGGCTTCCTCGCCCAGGTCGACCGCACCGTCATCGCAGAGGTCCCCGCGGACCTCGACGTGCTGCTGCCGCTGCTCGCCGAGGACAAGGCGACCAACCCCGCCAATTACGCGATCTGCGTCATCTCCGAAGGCGCGCGCATCAAGGACGAGGGGGAGGGCGCGGGCGAGTTGTCGAAGCCGGCGGTCGAGCGCGAGGACGTCGGCGTCGGCCATCGGCTAGGCCGGGCGATCACCGAGCGGCTCGGCGGCGGGGTCGTGATCCAGGAGCTCGCCTATCTGATGCGCGCGGGCGAGCCCGACGCGATGGACCGGATGGTCGGCTTCGCCTTCGGCGGCCTCGCCGTGCAGCTGCTGGCGCGAGGCGAGAAGGCGCGGATGGTGACGCTGACCGATGGCAATTACAGCCACGTCCCGGCCGGCACTCTGCTCAAGGGCACCAAGTCGGTCGACGTCAGCGCCCTCTACGACGCGGCGAGCTACCGCGCGCGCTTGATGCGCGTCGAGGGCATGCCCATGTTCCTCTACTGACGGCGCGAAGCCATTGCGCGCCCAGGGGGGCTTTGCTAGAGGCCCCCACCTGCCAGCGCCGGCCCAGCCGGCGGCATCACGTGCGGTCGTGGCGGAACTGGTAGACGCGCAGCGTTGAGGTCGCTGTGGCCGAAAGGCCGTGGAAGTTCGAGTCTTCTCGACCGCACCATCAATCCGGTGAAGCTGGCCAAGCCAGCTTCAGCCCGTCCGGGGGACGGGCGTGCCGGATTGATCCAGGACCAACACGTCTCCACCCGCCGAGCGGTTGATTCCTCGCCCAAACAGGCCCACATCCCAATCGGACCGAATCGATCCGATTGGAATCATGCGCCTCACCTCGCTCGCCGATTATTCCGTCGTTATCCTGGCCGCCGCCGCGCGCCATCCCGCCGGCGCGCGCCTCACCGCGTCCGGCTTGGCCGGAGAGACGGGCGTCCCACTCCCCACCGCGCAGAAGCTGATGGGCCGCCTCGCCGCGGCGGGGCTGCTCTCCTCGGCTCGCGGCACCGGCGGCGGCTTCGCGCTTGCCCGCGACGCCCAGAGGATCAGCCTCGCCGACATCATCGAGGCGGTCGAAGGGCCGATCGCGATGACAAATTGCGTCGAAGGGGCGGCCCGTGAATGCGGACTCGAACGCGCCTGCGGCGTTCGGCCGCACATGGGCATCGTCAACGGCGCCGTGCGCGAGGCGCTGGCCGGAGTCTCGCTGTCGCAACTGTCTTGTGCTCCTGCGAAAGCAGGAGCCCGGCCGAGCGCCGCCTGGACCCCTGCTTTCGCAGGGGAACGGCCGTGACCGACCTGCGCAACCGCGAGGCCCATGAGGCCGCCGAGCGGGCGAAGACCTACGAATGGGGCTTCACCTCCGACATCGAGCAGGATTTCGCCCCTAAGGGCCTCAACGAGGAGACGGTCCGCTTCATCTCCGCCAAGAAGCGCGAGCCCGAGTGGATGCTCGAATGGCGGCTCAAGGCCTATCGCGCCTGGCTGACCATGGAGGAGGTGACCTGGGCGAAGCTCGACATCCCCGAGATCGATTTCCAGGACGCTTATTACTACGCCGAGCCGAAGAAGAAGCCCGAGCTGAAGAGCCTCGACGAGCTCGATCCCGAGATCCGCCGCACCTACGAGAAGCTCGGCATCCCGATCGAGGAGCAGAAGGTGCTCGCCGGGGTCGAGGGCGCGCGCAAGGTCGCGGTCGACGCGGTGTTCGACAGCGTCTCGGTCGCCACCACCTTCCGCGAGGAGCTGAAGAAGGCCGGCGTCATCTTCCTCTCCATTTCCGAAGCCATTCGGGAATATCCCGAACTGGTCCGGAAATGGCTGGGCTCTGTGGTGCCGCAGCGCGACAACTATTATGCCTGCCTCAACAGCGCGGTCTTCTCCGACGGCACCTTCGTCTACATCCCCGAGGGCGTGCGCTGCCCGATGGAGCTTTCGACCTATTTCCGGATCAACGCCGCGAACACCGGCCAGTTCGAGCGCACCCTGATCGTCGCCGACAAGGGCTCGTACGTATCGTACCTGGAAGGCTGCACCGCGCCCATGCGTGACGAGAACCAGCTCCATGCCGCCGTCGTCGAGCTCGTCGCGCTCGACGATGC
>JALYHK010000224.1 GCA_030776605.1 Pseudomonadota bacterium | reverse complement strand
TCCCGCCACCGCGCCGCCCGCTCCCCGAGATCCGCCGACTCGAGCCCCGCCGCGGCGAGCACCGCATAGAGCTCGCTCATAACCGATCCGCCGGTCGCACCGTCGTCCGGGTGGCCGCGGGTGGCGAGGATCAGCCGATCCGCCGCTGCCTGATAGTCGCCGCGCAGCAGATGGAGGAGACCTTCCTCCTCATAGGGGGATTCGGTGGCGAACGGGGCAAGCGTGCGGCAGCGCTCGAGCAGCTCGGCGGCGCTATCGAGCTCGCCGAGGAACATCTGCGCCGTCGCCACCTCGAGCAGGCGCGCATTGTTATATGGGTTGAGCTCCAGCGCCTGCTCGAAGTGCATCCGCGCGCGCGGTGCCTCGCCGGCCCACAAGTGGCACCAGCCCTTGACGGTGTGGAGGTGCGATTCGCCTGGATCGAGCGCCAGCGCCCGCCGCGCCAGCTCGTAGGCGCGCGCGCGCTCGGCCGGTCCCGATGCGCCGAGGCCGGTGTAGCCGAAATCGGTGTTGTAGAGGCGGATCAGCGGCGGGTAGGCCTGCACGAAGGGCGGATGACGCTCGATCAGCGATTCCCAGCTCTCGGCCACCTCCCTCGCCTCATCGAGCGAACCGAGGCTGCGCATGCGCAGCTTGTTGCGGAAATAGAGGTCGTGGATATCGCCCGGCTCCTCCGGGAGGTTGCGCAGCACGTCGTCGTGAAGCCGCGGCAGCGCGGCGGCGGCAATCCGCCGCACCAGCTGCTCGACGCATTGCCCCACCATCTCCGGGGGCAGGTTCATCGTCTCGGCCCAGACCAGCGACTGCGAGGGCAGGCGCGAGATGCGTGCGAAGGCGCGCACGCTCCCGCCCATCTGCAGCAGCTTCACCTGCAGCTCATAGTCACGGTCGCCATAGCCGCCCCCGGCGGGGGCGGCGCTCCGCTCGGCGTCCGAGACGAGGCGGATGTCGCGAAAGCGCGAAAGAGCGAACAGGATTTCCTCGCGAAGCACCAGCGCCAGATGCGGGTGCGATTGCCGCACTGCCTCGTCGTCGATCGCCGGGATGTAGAGAAGCGCGAGCTCGCCGAGGTCGGGCGGCGGGCGGAGCGGCTCGGCCGCAGGCGCGGGCGGCGGGGCGGGCGGAGCCGGAGCCGGTGCGGGAGCAGCGGTGCCGGCGCTTCGCACTTCGGCGATGAACCGATAGCCGCGGCCGTAGACGCTTTCGATGTAGCGCGGCGTGCGCGATTCGTCGCCGAGCGCCCGGCGCAGCTCCTTGACCGCGGAGGTCAGCGCCGACTCGGAGACGATCGTCCCGTCCCACACCGAGGAGAAGAGCTCCTCCTTGGTGACCAGCCGCCCGTGCTGGCGGACCAGCTGCAGGAGCAGCCGAAAGGCCTTGTTGCCGAGCTTGACCGGCCCGGCCGGACCGCGCAGCCGCTCGTCGGCGGGGTCGAGGGTGAACGGCCCGAAGGAGAGGGCGCCGGCCGTCCGCTCCTCCTGCGCGCCTGTCGACATTCCGCTTCCTCCGGCAGCCGGGCCATGCCCGGCGGCCGATGGTTAGCACGCGTCCCGCGCCAGTTCGACTCCCCCCGAATCTGGCGGAATTCTGAAAAGATTCGGGGTCAGCGTGTTTCCAGCCGCCGCTCAGGATGTCGCCTGCCGCCGCGCCTAGTGAGGAGGGGCCGAGGCAATGGTGCCGAAGCAGAACAAGGAGACAGGAAATGTTCCGCAAGAGCCTTCTCGCAATCGCAGCGTCGGTGATGACCCTCAGCGCCTTCAGCGGCACCGTCGCGATCCTCAACGGCGGCGCGGCCCCCCAGGCGCAGGTCGCCTGAACCGCCGCGGCAGCAACCTCGAGACCAAGGAGAGACAAGATGATCCGCAAGACATTGCTCAGCATCGCCGCTTCGCTGATGACGCTCAGCGCGTTCAGCGGCACGATCGCGATCATGGGCGGACAGGACGTCCAGGCGGTGCGCGTTGCCTAGCGCCGTCGCACCGGTTACCGCCAGGCGCCTGTTCGGAAGGCGGGCGGACGGCTCCGAGACGGGATTTCGGGCCGTCCGCACCGCTCCCCGAGCGGACGGATGGGAGCGGGCGCGGAGGATGGGCGAGGATAGCCACGGGGTCCGGATCGAGACCGAACGGCTGGTGCTTCGCCGCTACCGCGCCGGCGACCACGACTGCGTCCACCGCCTCGCCTCCGAGCCGGCGATCTTCCGCTACTCGCACCACGGCCCGTTGAGCAGCGAGGAGAGCTGGTCGATGCTGCTGCGCCACAACGGCTTCTGGGAGATGTTCGGCTGGGGCGTCTTCGCGGTCGAGGAGAAGGAAAGCGGCGATCTGGTCGGCCAGGCCGGCCTCAGCGACTTCCGCCGCCTGCTCGGGCGCGCCTTCGATCCCTTCCCCGAGATCACCTGGTCCTTCGAGCCGCGCACCCAAGGCCGCGGCTACGCCACCGAGGCGGCGCGCGCAGCCCTCGAATGGATCGAGCGCGCCCACGGCGTGCGCCGCACCGTCTGCCTTATCCACGACGCTAATCGCGCCTCGCTGCGGGTCGCCGAGAAGCTCGGCTACCGCGAATTCGACCGCCGCGAATATCGCGGCTACCCCGCCATCCTCTTCGCTCGCGAGGGCGGGGCGCGCCTGCACGGCTGATCGCTTCCGCCGCCAGCGCCCGCCTCCCCGCGCAGTTGACGCCGAGCAGGCGAGGCGGGCACTTTGCCTCTGGACAGGGCCAGCCTACCGTTGTAGCTGGCTAACACACCTTTTGAGGGGAGGATCCATGCGCTCTGCCGCCATTCTGCTTTCCACTGCCGCACTCGCAATCGCCGGCTGTGCCGCCGCGCCGCCGCCGGAGCCCGCGGCCGCATCGCCGGCCGTCGCCGCCGAGGCGCAGCCGGTCCGCTACTCGGCGCGCGACTTTTTCGAGACGACATCCTACGGCCTCGCCGGATCCCCGCGCTACGCCTTCTCCCCCGACGGCCGCGCGGTGCTGATCTCGAGCGACCAGACCGGCGTGTTCAATGCCTATCGCCTGCCGAACGACGGCGGCGCGGCTGCCCCGCTCACCACCTCGACCGACAACGCCACCTTCGCGATCAGCTTCTTCCCCAACGACGAGCGGGTGCTCGTCACCGCCGACCGGGGCGGCAACGAGCTCAACCACGTCTACGTGCGCGAGCGCGACGGGACGCTGCGCGACCTCACGCCAGGCGAGCGCCACAAGGCGCAGTTCGTCGGCTGGAGCGGCGACGGCCGCACCTTCTGGATCGCGACCAACGAGCGCAATCCACAGATGTTCGACCTCTACGCCTACG
>JALYHK010000223.1 GCA_030776605.1 Pseudomonadota bacterium | reverse complement strand
GAGCAGCGCCGCGCCTGGAAGCTGCCGGCTGCCGGCGACGACGAGCAGCCGCCCGCGGTCCTCCTTGTCCGACTCCTCGGGGTGGTGCGGAAGCGGGAACTCGCCGAGGAGCGCCCGGTCGAGCCGGCGCGGATCGCTCATCGCGCCCCCGTAATCTCGTCCGGCTCGGCGGTCAGCGTCGCATGCTCTTCGACGAGCGGCGCGGCGAAATTGTAGCGCACCAGCCGGGGCACGCAGCTGCGCTCGTCGTCGGGCTCGAACCCATATTCGCAGACGCCGCAGTTGAGCACGCCCGCCTCCTTGTCGATCCTCAGCACCCCCGCTTCGTCCATCTCCTCGAGGATGTAGCGCAGGCACAGCACCACCACCTGGTGGCAGACGATCAGCACCCTGCGGTCGGCATGGTGGAGGCTGACCGTGTCCAGCGCGCTCCTGAGGCGCAGGATGACGTCGACCCAGCTCTCGCCGCCGGGCGGGCGGTGGTAGAATTTGCCGAGCAGCGCGCGGTGCTCGGCCTGCGACGGGTGGAGCTCGCGGATGCCGCGGGTGGTGAGCCGGTCGAGGATGCCGAACTCGCGCTCGCGCAGCCGCTCGTCGATCACCGGGCCCTTCGCCTCCCGCGCGACGCCCCCGGCCTCGCAGATCAGCGCGGCGGTCTCCCGGGCGCGGACATAGGGCGAGGAGAGGACGACCTCGGGCCGCTCCTCCTCGGGCGAGGCAGCGAACCAGTGGCCGAGCGCCTCGGCCTGCCTGCGGCCGAGCGCGCTCAGCGGCACGTCGACGTCGCGCACGACGATGTCGATCATATGCTCGCCGGCCGCGACCGCCTCCTCCCGGGCGACGTTGCCGGCGCTCTGGCCGTGGCGGACGATCCACAGGCGCGAAGGCCATCTCTGCCGCATGCGCCTGACAAAGCGCGAGCGCGCGGAGAGTTGCGCCCGCCGCCCTTGCCAGGCCCAGCCAAGCGATCCGAGCGGCCCCGGACTTCGCCTAGAGCAGCCCTTCGCGCTCCAGCCGCCGGCGCAGGTCCGCGGCGGTCGTAAAGAGATGGCCGTGCATGCCCACCGCAATCGCACCCTCGACGTTGATCGCCCGGTCGTCGACGAACAGCGCTTCGGCGGGCTTGAGGCCGAAGCGGTCGAGGGCACGGAAATAGAGCGCCGGATCGGGCTTCAGCAGCTTCTCCTCGCCGGAGACCACGATATCGCGGAACAGCCGGAAGAACTCGCGCTCGCGGGCGTGGAACGGCGCCCAGAAATCGGCCGAGAAATTGGTGATGGCGAACAGCGGGACGCCGCGCGCGTCGAGCGCCCGCACGATCTCGTGAACGCCCGGCACCGGATCGCTGATCGTCTCGCCGAATCGTTCGCCCCAGGCGGTAATGAGATGGGCATATTCGGGGAACTTGCCGCTGAGCTCGGCCGCGGCCTCGTCGAAGGACCGGCCGCCGTCGAGGCTTTCGTGCCAGTCCCAGAGGCCGACGTCCTCGATGAACCTCAGCCGAGCGGCATCCTCCGGCAGCTGCCGGACGAGGAAGCTTTCGGGGTCCCAGCCGTAGAGGACGTTGCCGACGTCGAAGACGACGGCTTTTGGTCCTCCGACGCGCGGCTTCATCGGCTATTCGTCATTGCGAGCGCAGCGAAGCAATCCAGGCTGCCTCGACCGCCGATTGCTTCGTCGCTGCGCTCCTCGCGATGACGCGGTTGAACCTCAGCCCTGGCGCGCCTTGAAGCGGCGGTTGGTCTTGTTGATGACGTAGGTGCGGCCCCGGCGGCGGATCACGCGGCAGTCGCGGTGGCGCGACTTCAGGGACTTCAAAGAGTTGCGGATCTTCATGGCCGGAACGCCCTGCCTTTTCTCGTGCGAAGCTGTGCTGGAAAGCGAGGCGCCCACCTAATGGGACGTGCGCCGTGCGTCAAGGGACGCCCGCCGCCAGCGGAAGCGGCGCTTGCGGGAGAGCGGCCCCGCTCAGCCGCGCTCGGCGAGCCTGCGCTCCCAGGCGAGCGCGTCCGCCACGATGGTGTCGAGGTCGTCGCGTTGCGGGCGCCAGGGCAGCGTGGAGAGTATCCTGGCATTGTCGGCGACCAGCGCAGGCGGATCGCCGGGGCGGCGGCCCTCGATCCGCCGCTCGATCTTCATGTTGGTGACGCGGTCCACCGCATCGAGCACCTGGAGCACCGAGAAGCCGCGGCCGTAGCCGCAATTGAGGATGTGGCTCCGCTCCGGTTCGGCGACCAGCTTCTCGAGCGCGTCGACATGGGCGGCGGCGAGGTCGCTGACGTGGATATAGTCGCGGATGCCGGTCCCGTCGGGCGTGTCGTAGTCGGTGCCGAAGACGGAGACGTGATCGCGCTTGCCCGTCGCCGCTTCCACCGCCACCTTGATCAGATGCGTGGCGCCGGCGGTGGACTGGCCCGAGCGGCCCTGCGGGTCGGCGCCGGCGACGTTGAAGTAGCGTAGCGCGCAATAGTTCAGCGGGTGGGCATGAGCGGCGTCGGCAAGCATCCGCTCGGTCATCAGCTTGGACCAGCCGTAGGGATTGATCGGCTGTGTCGGCGCCGTCTCCCTCACCGGGACCTCCTCCGGAATTCCGTAGGTCGCCGCCGTCGAGGAGAAGATGAAGTGGCGCACCCCGCCCTCCACTGCGCTGGCGATCAGGGAGCGGCTCTTCACCGTGTTGTTCTCATAATATTGCAGCGGCTTTTCGACCGACTCGGGCACCACGATCGAGCCGGCGAAATGCATGATCGCGCCGATGCCGTGCCTGGCGATCAGCCGCGCGACGAGCGCGGTGTCGGCGATGTCGCCTCTGGCAAACGCCGCTCCCTCCGGCACCGCCCATTCGAAGCCGGTGGTGAGGTTGTCGATCACCACCACCGGCCAGCCGGCGTCGAGCAGCGCGAGGACCGCGTGGCTGCCGATATAGCCGGCGCCGCCCGTCACCAGCACGGGCAGCCTCGCTTCGTCCTTGGCCATGGAAGCTCCTCGATCAGCGCATGCAGCGAAAGGGCCGCGGCAAACGTTACGGCCCTATACAGGCTCAAACGCATTGCGCGAGGTGCTGGATGAAAGCCGCCTTTCCCGGATTCGCCCTTCTCCTTGCCGCCGTGCTGGCGGGCTGCGCCAGCCTGGGCGGCCGCAGCGACGCCGGCGGCGTCGACGTCACCCGAACGCACCTCGGCCAGCCGCTCGCCCGTGCGCATATCGCCGTGGAGCCGCTCAACGCCGCCGACGCGAACTCGCCCGAGTTCCAGGCTTTCGCCGCCATGGTCGAGCGGCACCTCGCCCGCCACGGCTATACGATCGCGAGC
>JALYHK010000222.1 GCA_030776605.1 Pseudomonadota bacterium | reverse complement strand
CCGCGGCGGCCCGGGGCGTGGCACGGCCCTTCAACAACTTCACGGTCGGCACCACCCCGCAAGCGGGGACGCCGCTGCCGGCCACCCACGTGCGGCTCAACGTCAACCGCCGCGTCAACGAAGGCGGCGCGCGCAACTCGCTCGACGAGCGCAACGCCTTCCGCACCCTGGCGGGCCTTCGCGGCAATCTCACCGAGACGCTCACCTACGACGCATATTACATGTACGCCCGCACGCGGAACTCGCAGATCCAGCAGGGCAACGTGTCGCGCTCGGCGTATAACCGGGCGGTTGCCGAGGGCCAGGCCAACATCTGGGGCCCCGGGACGCTGACACCTGCGATGACCGATCTGTTCATGATCAGCGCGCAGAACAGCGACATCTCGCAGCTGCAGGTGGCGCAGGCGAGCATCGCCGGACCCGTTTTCCAGTCGCCCTGGGCGCGGGAATCGGTGGGCTTCGCGGTCGGCGTGGAGTGGCGCAGCATGAGCGGGCGGTTCATTCCGGACACGGCGCTGTCGTCCGGCGATGTCGTCGGCTTCAACGCGGGACGGCCGACCAGCGGCGGCTACGACGTGCGCGAAGCCTTTGCCGAGCTGCGCGTGCCGCTGATCGAGGACACTTTCGTCCACCGGGTCGAGCTGAGCGGCGCCGCGCGCTACTCGGACTATTCGCTCGACGCGGTCGGCGGGGTCTGGACCTATGCCGCCGGCGTGGAAGCGGCGCCGGTGCGCGACATCACCTTTCGCGGGCAGTATCAGCGCGCGATTCGCGCGCCCAACGTGGAGCAGCTCTTCGGCGGCCAGGCGATCGGCTTCCCGCAGGCGGTCGATCCCTGCTCAAGCCGCTTCCCGGCCGCGCAGCGGACCGAGGCGATCCGCCAGGCCTGCATAGCCACCGGCGTGCCAGCCTCGGCAGTGTGGACCGCGCAGGTCCAGCCGAACCCGCAGATCGAAGGCCTGTTCGGCGGCAATCCGAACCTGCAGGAAGAGGTCGCCGACACCTGGACCGCCGGCGTCGTGCTGCGGCCGCGGTTCGTGCCGCGGCTCAACATCACCGTCGACTATTACGACATCCAGATCGACAACGCGATCTCGGCGCTGGCCGGCGGCGTGGCGAACATCCTCACCCTCTGCTACACGCGGATCCAGGACCCCAGCCACCCCGTCTGCCGCGCGGTGCGGCGCGAGCCCACCACCGGAGCGATCGTCGCGCCGTTCACCGTCGTGGCGACCCAGGCGAACCTCACCGCCTTCGAGACGAGCGGCGTCGATTTCCATGTCGATTACGCGCAGCCGCTCGGCTTCAGCGCGGTCGGCCGGGAGGAATCGCGGCTCAGCTTCTACTTCCTCGCCAACTGGATGGAAAAGTGGAACCAGGTTCCGGTGCAGGGCCTGCCCGACGTCACCGAGTGCCGCGGCTTCTTCGGCAACCGCTGCGGCCAGCCGCGGCCGGAATGGAGCTGGATGAGCCGCCTGTCGTGGATCGACGGCCCGGTGACGACCAGTGTGCGCTGGCGCCGCATCGGCTCGGTCGAGGACGATCAGCCCGCGGTGCAGTTCGTCGTCGAGCGCATTCCCGCCCACGATTACTTCGACCTCGCCTTTTCGTTCGACGTTAGCGACGCGCTGACCCTGAACCTCGGCGTCAACAACCTGCTCGACAAGCAGCCGCCGATCATGGGGGCCAACCGGTCGCAGGCGGCGACTTGGCCGGAGACCTATGATCCGCTCGGGCGAGACTTCTTCATTTCGGCAAGCCTGCGTTTCTAGCGGCTGGGCAAGCCGGCGGGCGTCCGGCAGTGACGAATCGGCTCCCCTAGCCTGATTCGTCACCTGCCGGGCCGCCCGAAACTGGGGCCGGTGCGCGCATGCGCCCCGGTCCTTTCTTTTCCCGCTCCTCCCGCGGGCGAGGGGCGGCCCGATCCGCCCGTCGGGAACAAAGCGCGAGGAGGTGAGCTCAAGATGCTCCCTACGGCTTCTTCATCATCCAAGTTGCTTGAAGGGCCGCCGCGACCGTTTCCCAGGCGGCGGGCGGCAGCGGCCGCACCGGTGGGCCGCCGCACCTAAGCGGGGTAGAAAATATATTGCCTAATCAGGAGTTTACCCTCTTTTCCTGAAACTCTTCGGCCTCTTCGCCGGTTTTGCCGGCGTGCCTAACTTCTATTTTCACCTGCACGACGGCAAAAGCCGGCTTGAAGACCGGCGGGGCGTTGCCCTGCCGGATGCCGAGGCGGCCTGGTACCAGGCCTACCGCAGCGCGCGGGACCTGATCGGCGCCGGGCGCGAGGACCGGCGCCAGTGGGTCGACCAGGCCGTCGAGGTCGTTGACGAGGGCGGCGCCCAGGTCTGGACGGTGCCGCTGGTCGAGATCGTCGAAATGGCCGGCTGAGGCCGCTGCAGCGAATCCGCCGGCTCGCGCGTTCGGCGGTGATGAGCGTTCCCCGTCACCGCGTCGCGGCGCTGCTCGCCCCCCTTGCACTCGCCGCCTGCGGCAGCGGCGAGCCCGAGGCCGATCCCGCCGCGCTCGACCAGCACTTCAACGAGATCATCGCACGCGACGAGGCGAACCGCGCCCAGGCGGTCACCGATGCGCGTGCGCGCGAGGCGCAGCGGATGCGCGAGATGGAGGCGAAGGTCGCCAATTACGGCAGCGAGTGATCAGTCGCCGACATGCTCCGGCTTGCCCTTGCGCTTGGTCGAGGCGAGTTCCTCGAGCTCCTTCTCGGTCATCGATTCGGCCATCTGCTTGGAGGGCCCCTTGAGCTTCGACTTGGGGGTGTCGCCGCGCTTGGCGGAGAGGGCGGCGCCGGCCGCCTTCTGCTGAGCTTTCGATTTGGCTGGCATTGGCTTTCTCCCGTTGACGCGATCGAAACTCGCGGCATGCGATAGATTTCCCCGATTGGAGGAGCGGTGGGATGCGGCGGCGGACGGTGCGGATCGGCGGCGCGCTCGCCTTGCTCCTCGGCTGCGCTGCGGCGGTCGCCCAGCCGGGCGGCCGGACCGATGCGATGGTCGAGGAGGCGCGGCGGGAGCTGCGGCTGCCGGGAATGGCTGTCGCATTGTGGCGCGACGGGCGGATCGTCGCCGAAGTAGCAAGCGGGGAGCGAGCGCTCGGCTCGGGCGTTCCGGTGCTCGCCTCCGACCCTTTCCACCTCGGCTCCATCACCAAGCCTTTCACCGCCGCGCTCGTCGCCCGGCTGGTCGAGCGCGGCCTCCTCTCATGGGACGACAGCATCGGCGGCCGCCTCGGGCCGCTGCTGCCGGAGCTCCGCCGGGAGTATCGGGACGTAACCCTCGGCGACCTCCTCGCCC
>JALYHK010000221.1 GCA_030776605.1 Pseudomonadota bacterium | reverse complement strand
GGTCTATGCGGCGCTGCTCGGCCTCACCCATCTGCTCGTCGTCGCCCACTTCTCGCGCCGGGAATATGGCCTCGCCTGGGTCGGCAGCGCCCGCGACGAGCCGTGTCGGCCGATGGGCGGCGCCGGCGGTCGGCTCGAGCGCGCCTACCGCAACTGGCTCGAGACCTGGCCGATTTTCATCGCCGCGGTCGCCGCGGTCGAGCTTTCCGGCGGCGGGGACGCGTGGAGCGGCTGGGGCGCGATCGCCTATCTCTGGGGGCGGCTGGTCTACGTCCCGCTCTATGTGATCGGCGTTCCGGTGATCCGCGGCCTCGTCTGGAACGTGCCGACGCTCGGCATCATGGCGATGTTCGCGGCGCTGTTCATCGGCGGCTGAGCCGCCGCGGAGGCGGCGGGAAATGGCGGAGAGGGTGGGATTCGAACCCACGGTACCCGTAAGGGCACAACGGTTTTCGAGACCGCCCCGTTCGACCGCTCCGGCACCTCTCCGCAAGCCTTCGCCCCCGCATCGGGCGCGGCCGGGTCGACAGGCCGGGCGCCCTTAGACGAAGCGGCGCGCCTTGCCAAGCGCGCCTTGCCTCTCCGTGGGGAAAGCCTACATAGGAACGAGGATGCCCAGACCCAATAGCTTTTCCGGCGAAAGCGGAGGCCCCGCCCCGCCTCCGATCGCGCAGGCCGACTTCGCGATCGGCGAGGTCGTGCGCCACCGCATGTTCGACTTCCGCGGCGTGATCTTCGACGTCGACCCTGTCTTCGCCAACAGCGAGGAATGGTACGAAGCAATCCCGGAGGACATCCGCCCGCCCAAGGACCAGCCCTTCTACCACCTGCTCGCCGAGAACAACGACGGCAGCTACATCGCCTATGTGAGCCAGCAGAACCTCGTTCCCGACGAGAGCGACGAGCCGGTCGACCATCCCGCCATCGCCGGCCTGTTCGACGCCTATTCGCAGGGGCGCTACGAGCTGAAGCGGGTGCACCGGCACTGACGCACTGCGCCGCGCCGCGGCGTTGACAGTTCGGGCAAGCTCCAGTAGCAGCCCGCATCTTCCGCGGGCACCCACGGCCGCAGGCCGCTTGCGTGCGGGAAAAGCCGGAAGGCAGTTGGGATAGAGCCATGTTCGCAGTCGTGCGCACGGGCGGCAAGCAGTATCGCGTCGCCGCCGGAGACAAGATCGTCGTCGAGAAGCTCGCCGGAGAGGCGGGCGACACGGTCGAGCTGGGCGACGTGCTGCTCGCGGGCGAGGGCGCGGAGCTGAAGCCGACCGACGGACTTACCGTCTCGGCCGAGATCGTCGCGCAGGCGAAGGGCGAGAAGGTCACCGTGTTCAAGAAGCGGCGGCGCCACAATTACCGCCGCAAGAAGGGCCATCGCCAGCAGCACACGATCCTGCGCATCCTCGGCATCGGCGACCAGAAGGCCGCCAAGCCGAAGAAGGCGGCGAAGAAGGCCGACGGGGCTCCCGCCGCCGCGGAGGCTCCGGCCAAGATCGAAGGCGCCGAGAGCCCGATGACCGATACGCCGGCGGAGAAGAAGGGGAAGAAGGAGACCGGCAAGGCCGCTGCCAAGCCCGCCGCGCCCGCCAAGTCGGAGCCGACCGCGAGCGACCAGACCGACAGCCCCAAGCCGGCGAAGAAGAAGGCGACAAAGAAGCCCGCCGCTGATAAGAAGGCGTAACGACTGAAGAGGTTAGACGAGAGTCATGGCACATAAGAAGGCAGGCGGATCCTCACGCAACGGCCGCGACAGCGCGGGCCGGCGGCTGGGCGTCAAGAAGTTCGGCGGCGAAGCCGTGCTCGCCGGCAACATCATCGTGCGTCAGCGCGGGACCAAATGGTATCCCGGCGCGAACGTCGGCATCGGCAGGGACCATACGCTCTTCGCGCTTACCGACGGCCGGGTCTCGTTCCGCGACGGGAAGCTCGGCCGCAAATATGTCTGCGTGGACATGCCCTTTACCGGCGACGCGGCGAAATAGCGGACGATCGATAAGGGTCGTCCGAAAGGGGCGGCCCCGGGTACTCGCAAGAGAACCGTTTCGAGGGAGAGGGATCGCCCCCTCTCCCTTTTTCATGTCTCCCTCGAACGACCGCGAGCCGCGAGGCCGGAAGGGGAAGAGACATGTTCGCGAGGACCGAAAGACTGCTGCTGCGGCCGGGCTGGCGCGAGGACGCGCCGGCGCTGTTCGGCGCGATCCGCGACGAGGGGATCGTCCGCAACCTCGCCAGCGCGCCCTGGCCCTATCGCCTCGCCGACGCCGAGGCTTTCCTGGCGAGCGAGCGCGGCCCGACCGAAAGCGCGATGCTGATCTTGCTGCGCACCGGCGGCGCACCCGAGCTGATCGGGACGATCGGCTTCGGCCGGCTGCCGGACGGCGAGGTGGAATTCGGCTATTGGATCGCGCTGGCGCACTGGGGCCGCGGCTATGCGACCGAGGCGGGGCGCGCGCTGGTCGCCATCGCCCGCCACGGCCTGCGGCTGCCGCGGCTCGCCGCCGGCCATTTCCTCGACAATCCCGCCTCGGGCCGGGTGCTCGAGAAGCTCGGCTTCCGGGCGACCGGGCGGATCGTCCCCCGCTTCAGCGCCGGCCGCGGCGAAGCGGCGCCGTGCCGGCTCTACGCGCTCGACCTCGGCGAGACGCAAGCGCAGGCGGAGACTGCGATCGCGGCGTGAAGTCCCTCACCCTGCCGCTGCGCGGCTGTCCCTCTCTCCTCGAGGGAGAGGGACGGGTCAGGCGGCGGCGGGCGCCTGCTCCGCCCGGCGATGAGGGCGCGGTCGTCCTGCTTCCAGGGGTGGAAGCCGGGCAGGAAGAAGCGCGCCCAGGCGCCGAAGATCTTGCGCATCATCCCCGGCCGCACCCAGGCGAACCAGAACAGCCGCGCCCATGCGCGCGGCCCGGCGATGCCGTCCTGGCGGAGCAGCTCGAGCGTGCCCATCGTCCGGTCGACAATGAAGTTGCGGGTGACGAGCAGCATCACCTTGGCCTTGACCTTCCAGCGCTTGAAGCGCGGCCAGTCCCTCGTCGCGTGCAGCCAGCTGTCGTAGGCGACGCCCTTGTGCTCGATCTCCTCGACCGCATGCCAGCGCCACATCGCCGCCGTCTCCTCGTCGGCGCCGGCGAGGTGGCGCGGGTCGGAGAGCAGCTCGTGGGCGAGGATGGCGGTGAAATGCTCGAGCGCCATGGTCGCGGCGAGGCTGACGATCGGATGCTTCGAGCGGACCAGCTCGAGCCGCCGGTCGACCCGCTCCTCCAGCCTGCTCATGTCGTAGCCGGCCTCGTGGGCGCGGCTGTTGAACGCGACATGCTCGCGGCTGTGCATCACCTCCTGGGTGGTGAAG
>JALYHK010000220.1 GCA_030776605.1 Pseudomonadota bacterium | reverse complement strand
CGGCGCTCTCGTTCACAGGAGGCGCCTCGCCCTCGCGAGCGCACGCTGCCGCCGCGATCACCGCCGCGACGGAGAGAAGAGCGTAGCCAAACCTGTTCATGCCGCACCTCCGCGCATTGCCATGGTCGAATGCGCCGGCCGGGACAACCGTTCCGCCTGCGCTCCGACCGGCAGCCCAAAAGAAAACGCCCCGGCCGAGCGGCCGAGGCGTCTCCTCGCAAACCGAAGTGGGATCAGCGGCAGCGGCGGGTGCTGCGGCCGCGCTGGACCTCGCGGCCGAGCAGCGCGCCGACCGCGGCGCCGAGGACGGTGCCGGTGGTGCGCTCACCCCGGGTGTCGACCGCGCGGCCGATCAGCGCGCCGGCGGCGCCGCCGACGATCAGACCCGTCGTGCCGTCGGAGCGGCGGCAGTAGATCCGGCCGTCGCGCCCGCGCCAGGTCGGGCCATCATAGCTTGCGGTGCGGTTGTAATAGCCGTCGTGGTTCGCGACCGCCGCGGTCGGCAGGGCCGGCAGGGTAAGCGTCGCGGCCGTCACCGCCAGAAGAATCTTGCGCATTGGATCACTCCTTCACTCCTACGCCACAGGAATACGCGCCTGTGCCTGGGAGGCGGAGTAGGCCGAGTCGCCTGAGCCCTCTCTGAATTAGGTCGTTAGCTCCGGTTCATGAGCTGCTGCCGGCGCGTCGCCGCCCGGTTCGCTGGGCGAGACGCAGGCGAGCCAGCCGAAATCGAGCTCGCGGCCCCGGTCGACATAGCCGGAGAGAGCGCGCAGGCGCTCCTCGTCGAGGATCGTCACCACCCCGGCTTCGCAGCGGATCGCGCCCTCCGCGAGCAGCTCCGACCACATGCGGCTGGCATGCACCGCGGTCATGCCGACCACGTCCGCCATCTGCTCGCGGGTGAGGTGCATCCGGAACGGGCGCCCCATCGTCTCGTCCACGCCGCGCAGCCGATCGAGGATGTCGAGCAGGAGATAGGCCATCCTGCCCTTGGCGGGGACGCGGCCGACGCAGGACAAGCGGTCGCCCGACGAGATCCGCTCCGCCTGTGCGAACATGAACATCAGCGCCGCAAGGCGCGGGTAGCGGAACAGCCCGCCGAGCAGCCTCTTGTCGAACGGCGCCACCGACACTTGTGAGAGGGTCTCGACGTCCTCCGCGTGCCGGCGCAGCGGCACGCTCGGCATCGCGATCAGGTCGCCCGGGAAGTGCAGCCGCCGCACCTGCCGCGAGCCGTCGCCGAAACGGGTGAAGCTCATCGCCCAGCCGCTCTTCAGCACGAACGCCTCATCGGCTGGATCGCCCGCGCGGACCAGCATCCGGTGCCGCGGAAGCGTCATGCTGCGCGCTTCGAGCGTCTCGAGAAAAGCGACCTCCAGGCCGCTGAGCTTCACGCGCCTCGTCACCCGCTCCGCGAACACGTGTCTGACCATCGGACTCCTCGGCGGCGAGCTTAGCGCCGGGCGTCCGACTTCTCACGCGCGAAATAGCGGAGCGGGCATAACCTAGATCATTCATCCATCGGAAAATCGGCGTAAACTCGGCGGCACTTCGAAGTCCGAGCGGGGGCGCAACGGCTTGGAAGGGACAGGGACGATGCGAAAACGGCCCTTGATCGGGAGCTGTGCGGCAGCCGCCGCGGCGGCGGTCACGCTCGCCGCATGCGAATATGCCGGGCTGCTGCGCCCGAACGTGCTGGCTCAGGTCGACCCCGAAATGGCGACCCTGCTGAACGAGCTGCCGAACCTCGACGAGCCGAACGAAGCGCTGATCGGCCGGCTGTTCGCAACCGGCGGCGCCTCGCGCGCCGATGTCGGCGACGACGGCATCATGCGCGACAGGATTCGCATCCCGCGCGACGAGCTGCTCTGGTATCCGGCGATCATCATCATGCCGCGCGGCGGTACGCTCGAGCTCGACATCATCAACGAAGACCACCGCCCGCACGCCTTGTTCGCGCCCAACGACGGCACGCGGCAGCTGCTCCAGCTCCCCGCCCGCACCCGCGGCGTCGTCCGGGTGACCCTGGACCAGCCCGGCATGTACTGGTTCGGCTGCCCCGTCGCGAACCACGCGACCCGCGGCATGCTCGGCTTCGTGTTCGTCAAGGGCGAGGTTCCGCCCGAAGCGCGGCTCGACCGGCCGCCCCAGCCCCAGCCCGGCAACAGGAGGCCGCCCCGTGCGCACCGCCACTAGGACCCTCCTGGGCGCCGCGGCGACGGCCGCGCTCGCCGGCTGCTATCCGTCGCACCAGGGGCCGGACTGGCCGGTCACCCAGGTGGCTAGGCCGTTCGACCGGCCACCGCTCGATTCTGCGCAGCGCGGCCAGGCGCCGCCGGTCGCTGCCGGGGTCACCTTCGACCGAATCGCCCGCGCCCGTTCCGAGCCGCAGAACTGGCTGACCTATTACGGGGCCTATGACGGCCAGCGCTTCTCGAGCCTCACCCAGGTCAATGCCGGCAACGTCGCGCAGCTGCGCCCCGCCTGGGTGTTCCAGTCGGCCCCGATCGGACTCATCGCCACACCGCCGACCTATTCTCTGGAAGCAGCACCGATCGTCGTCGACGGGGTCATGTACCTGTCGGGGTTCGATGGCCACGTCTGGGCCATCGACGCCGCCACCGGCGAGGAACTGTGGCATTACCGGCACCAGATCCCGCTCGACATTCCGCTCTGCTGCGGCAACGTCAACCGCGGCGTCGCGGTGGCGCGCGGGCGCGTCTTCTATTCGAGCCCGAACGGCCACCTCGTGGCGCTGGATGGGGTGACCGGCGAGCCGGTCTGGCGCACGGCCTGGGTCGATCCGCGCGCCGGCGAAAGCTCGACGATGGCCCCGCTCGTCGTCAAGAATCTCGTCATCGTAGGCTCGTCGGGCGCCGAATATGGCGTCCGCGGCCATATCGACGCCTTCGACATCGACACCGGGCGGCGCGTCTGGCGCCGCTACACAGTGCCGCGGCCTGGCGAGCCCGGGTCACAGACCTGGCCCGCCAACGACAGCTGGGAGCGCGGCGGCGGCGGCGGCTGGATTACGGGTTCCTACGATCCCGAGCTCGACCTACTCTATTGGGGCACGTCCAATCCGTCGCCGGATTTCGACGGCAGCATGCGACCCGGCGATAACCTCTTCACCAACTCCGTGCTGGCGATGGACCCGGACGACGGTTCGATCCGCTGGCACTATCAGTTCACGCCGCACGACGTTTGGGACTATTCGGGCGTAAACGAGAACATCCTGTTCGATCACGGCGGCCGTCGATTGCTGGCCCATTTCGACCGCAACGGCTATCTTTTCATCCTCGACCGCGTCACTGGCGAGCGGGTGAATGTCACCCAGTTCGGCGACCGGGTGACTTGGGGCCGGAT
>JALYHK010000219.1 GCA_030776605.1 Pseudomonadota bacterium | reverse complement strand
CATCTACACCAACGCCTACCGCGCCCGCCCCGGCGCGAAGCTCGTTCGGATCGACGATAGCGGCCACATGATCATGTACGACCAGCCCGCCCGCTTCCACGCGGCGGTGCGGGAGTTCCTCAGCCGCTGAGTCAGCCGGCGCCGCGGCGCCGACTCGTTCACTCCGGCTCCAGCACCGTGTCGCGAGCCTCGGGCAGCGTGTCGGGATGATCCAGCGTGTAGTGGAGGCCCCGGCTCTCCTTGCGCGCCAGAGCCGAGCGGACGATGAGGTCGGCGACCTCGACCAGGTTCCTCAGCTCGACCAGGTCCGGCGTCACTCGGAAATGGCCGTAATAATCCTGCGTCTCCTGGCGCAGCAGATCGACCCGGTTCTTCGCCCGCTCGAGCCGCTTTGTCGTCCGCACGATGCCGACATAGTCCCACATGAAGCGACGGATTTCGCGCCAGTTGTGCTGGACCACCACTTCCTCGTCCGAATGCGTCACCCGACTCTCGTCCCACGGGCGGATCGGCGGAGGGGGCGGCAGCTCCGCCCAGCCGGCGTTGATCGCCTCGGCGGCGGCGACTCCGAAGACCAGACACTCGAGCACCGAATTGGAGGCGAGCCGGTTGGCGCCGTGGAGGCCCGACTGCGTGACTTCGCCCGCCGCGTAGAGGCCCGGAACGTCGGTCGCCCCGTCGAGCCGGACCACGACGCCGCCGCACGTATAGTGGGCCGCGGGCACCACCGGGATCGGCTCCCTCGTGATGTCGATGCCGATGTCGGGCTCGGCGAGCCGGCGGGCGATGTTCGGAAAATGGCTGCGGACGAACGCCGGGTCGCGGTGGCTGATGTCGAGATGGACGAAGTCGAGGCCGAGGCGCTTCAGCTCATGATCTATCGCCCGGGCGACCACGTCCCGCGGCGCGAGCTCGGCGCGGGCGTCGAACTCGGGCATGAAGCGGCGCCCCGTCCCGGGGATCAGCAGGCGGCCGCCCTCGCCGCGCATCGCCTCGGTGATCAGGAAGTTCTTGACCTCGGGGTGGAACAGGCAGGTCGGGTGGAACTGGGCGAACTCCATGTTGGAGACGCGGCAGCCCGCCCGCCAGGCCATGGCGATGCCGTCGCCGGTCGAGCCGCGCGGGTTCGTCGAATAGAGCCAGGCGCGGCTCGCCCCGCCGGTGGCGAGGATGGTGGCGCGGGCGGTGAACAGCTTGACCTCGCCGGACCGGCGGTCGAGGGCATAGAGGCCCCAGACGCGTTTCTCCCCGGAGCCGGAGACGGCGTGGCGGCCGGTGGCCAGGTCGATCGCGACCATATCGGGGACAAGGGCGATGTTCGGATGCTCGCGCGCCGCTTTCTCCAGCGCCTGCTGAACGGCCTGGCCGGTCGCGTCGGCCACGTGGACGATGCGGCGGTGGCTGTGGCCGCCTTCGCGTGTCAGGTGCCAGCGCGCTTCCTTTCCCGCGTCGAACGGCACGCCGAGCCGCGCCAGCCGCTCGATCGCCGCCGGCGCGCTGCCGACGACGAACTCGACCGTCTCGCGCCGGTTGAGCCCCGCCCCGGCGGCGATCGTGTCCTCGACATGGCTTTCGAACGTGTCGCCGGCCTCGAGCACCGCGGCGATCCCGCCCTGGGCCAGCGCGGTGGAGCCCGAGGAGACGCTGCCCTTGGCGAGCACCGCGACGCGCAGCCGCGGATCGAGGCTCAGCGCCGCCGACAGCCCCGCCGCGCCCGAGCCGACGACGATCACGTCGAAGTCCTGGTGGAGGCCGGGGGCCCCGGAGCGGGTCATCCTCGCCGCGCCTTCACTGCCGCGCGCCGGCGCGGGTCAGGCTGAGGAACACGTCCTCGAGGTCCGGGTCTCGGGTCGAGACGTCGACGATCCCGAGCCCTTCGCGCTGCAGCGCGGCGAGCACCTCGCCGGCGTTCACCCGATCCTTGCGGTAAGTGATCGCCAGCGTCCGCTCCCCGGTCGCCTCGATCTTGTCGAAGCAGGGCGCGTCGGGCGCTCGGGCAAGGTCCCGGTCGACCGTCACCACCACCGCTTTCTCCTGCGCCATGTTGACCAGCGCGCGCGTCGCCTCGTTGGCGATCAGGCGGCCGTGGTTGATGATCGCGATGCGGTCGCACAGCTCCTCGGCTTCCTGGAGATAGTGCGTCGTCAGCACGATGGTGACGCCGCCGCGGTTCAATTGGCGGACATAGTCCCAGAGCTGCTGGCGGAGCTCGACGTCGACGCCGGCGGTGGGCTCGTCGAGGACCAGGATCGGCGGCGAATGAACCATCGCCTTGGCCACCATCAGCCGCCGCTTCATCCCACCCGAGAGGGTGCGCGAATAAGCGTCCGCCTTGTCCTCGAGCCGCACCGCGCGGAGCAATTCGGCGGTGCGCCGTTCCCGCTTCGGGACGCCGTAGAGCCCCGCCTGGATCTCGAGCGTCTCGGCCGGCGTGAAGAAGGGGTCGAACAATATTTCCTGCGGCACGATGCCGATCGAAACCTTTGCGTTGCGCGGATGCCGGTCGATGTCGAAGCCCCAGATCGAGGCCGAGCCGCCGCTCTTGTTGACCAGCCCGGCGAGGATGTTGATCAGCGTCGACTTCCCCGCGCCGTTCGGGCCGAGGAGGCCGAAAATCTGCCCGCGCGGCACGTCGAGGCTGACGCCGTCGAGCGCGCGCTTGCCGCCGGCATAGGTCTTTTCGAGATCGCGGATGGAGATCGCCGCCTCGGTCATGCCGCGCCCTTAGCGGCTCGCGAGGCGATTGTCTGCCGCCGGGGCCGTTGCTAAGCCTCGCCCATGGCCAGCGACCCGTTCGTCCCGGAAATCAGCTACGTCACCACCCCTCGCGTCGCCTGCGACGGGGCCGCCGAGACCCACCCGGCACTGGGCCACCCGCGCGTGTGGCTGCAGATCGACGAGACCGGCTTCGTCGACTGCGGCTATTGCGACAAGCGCTTCGTCCTCAAGGACGGCCCGGCGGACGAGGGCGCGGCGACCTAGCGCCGGATCGTCGCCCCAGCGAAGGCGGGCCCAAGCGGCCTCCGCGAAGTCTCGATGGATGCCAGCCTGCGCTGGCATGACGGGAAGAGTGGCCTATATCGCCCCCATGACCATTCCCGCCGATCCGCGCCGCTTCCTCTACCGCCAGGGCGGGCTCGATCCCGACGCGGCGCTCCGCCTCACTCGTGACGCGCTACGCGCATGCGACGACGGCGAACTCTACCTCCAATACACCGCCAGCGAGAGCTTCGCCTTCGACGACGGGCGGCTGAAGACCGCCGACTTCAACAGCGAGGCGGGCTTCGGCCTTCGCGGCGTGGCGGGCGAGACCACCGCCTTCGCCCACGCCAATGAGCTCTCCGAGGCGGCGATCCGGCGCGCGGCGGAGACCATGTCGGTGCTCGATCC
>JALYHK010000218.1 GCA_030776605.1 Pseudomonadota bacterium | reverse complement strand
CCCCCGCGTCCATGGCGAGCGCTTTGCCGGCGCGCTCGGCGGCTCGGGCACGCTCGACATCGCCGAGCTGCGCGTCGGGGAGGCCCGCTTCTCGCTGGGCGGATCCGGCGAGATCCGCGCTGCCGGCGCCGTCGAGCGCCTGCGGGCCGAGCTCGCCGGCTCGGGCGACCTCGCCCTCGGCGAACTTCGGGCGCGCAGCGCCGCGGTCTCGCTCGCCGGATCGGGCGACCTCAGCGCCCACGCGCTCGAAACCGCCGAGGTGAGCCTGGTCGGCTCGGGCGACGTCACGGTCACCGGGCCGGCCCGCTGCACGGTCAGCAAGCGCGGCTCGGGCGACGTCCGCTGCAACGCCGGCTGAACTTATTGATTGACGGTTAACCATTTGCGGCGATGCTGGCCGCCATGAAGAGGATCCTCGCCGCCGCCGCGCTCGCCGCCCTCGCCGTTCCCGCCGCGGCCGCCGAGCGGCGCTACACCGTCACCGACTTCGACCGCATCGTTATCGAAGGGCCGTTCAACGTCCGCCTCGCCACGGGCGGGCCTTCCAGCGCGGTCGCCACCGGCACGCCCGAGGCGCTCGAGCGGGTCTCGGTCGAGGTGCAGGGGCGGACGCTGCGCATCCGGCCGAACCGCTCCGCCTGGGGCGGCTATCAGGGAACCGCCGCCGGGCCCGTCGCGCTCGAGGTGACGACGCGCGAGCTGCGCTCCGCCACCGTCACCGGCCCCGGCAATCTCGCCATCGACCGGGCCGAGTCGATGCGGCTCGACCTCGCCGTCGAAGGCAGCGGCCGGATCGGCGCCGGCCAGGTCGCGGCCGACAATCTCGTCGTCGGGCTGCTCGGCTCCGGCCGGGTCCAGGTCGCCGGCACCGCGCGCGAGCTGCGCGCCAGCATCCACGGCTGGGCCGATCTCGACGCGGCCGGGCTCACCGCGCGCGACGCCAACATCACCACCGACACGGCCGGCCGAATCGCCGTCGCGGTCGAGCGCCAGGCGACCGTCACCGCCGGCGGCATCGGCGAGGTGGCGATCCTCGGCACCCCCGCCTGCACCGTCCGCGGGCCGAGCGCGGGACTGGTCGTCTGCGGCGACCGTAGCCGCCGCTGAGGCCGGACCCGACCCTGAACGGTCAGATCAGCGCCAGTGTCGCCAGCCGCGCCGCCAGCGGGCCGGGCAGCGCGAGCAGGCCGTCGTCGTCCCCGTCGAGGTCCGGCGGCGCGTCGGCGGGGGCGAGATAGCGCCAGCCCTGGTGCGCCCGCTTCGGCCGCGCGCGGACCGGAACCAGTTCGGGATCGAGCCGGATGATCGTCCGCCGGTCGTCCTCGCGCACGCCGAAGCCGAGGATGGTCTGGCGGGCGGCGATCCGGTGCTTGACGATCCAGTAGATCGAGCCGCCGATCAGCTCGTCGGCGCGCTTCGGGCGGAAGCGGGTGGTAATCGGAACGATCCCGCCGCTGAGCCGCGAGCGCTGCCGCTCGAGCAGCGCCTCGAAGCTGCCGCAGCCGGCCGCGACCTTGCTGATGTTGAGGCGAGACATGTCGGGCCAGTTACTTTTCCGTACGATCTTCGCAGCTTAGCAGCGCCGCGTTTGAAAAGTAACTGTCCCCTTTCAGCCGACCAGCCCGCTCGCCACGGCGAGGCCGAGGAAGACGAAGAAGCCCATCGAATCGGTCACCATCGTCACGAACACCGACGAGCCCACCGCGGGGTCGGTGCCGGCGCGGTCGAGCGTCAGCGGGACGAGCACGCCGACCAGGCCGGCGATGAGGATGTTGGCGAGCATCGCCGCCGCGATCACCCCGCCGAGCATCAGGTCCCCGAACACCAGCGAC
This sequence comes from Pseudomonadota bacterium, assembly GCA_030776605.1. Taxonomy (GTDB): domain Bacteria; phylum Pseudomonadota; class Alphaproteobacteria; order Sphingomonadales; family Sphingomonadaceae; genus Allosphingosinicella. Next base: position 1,568 of record JALYHK010000218.1, on the reverse strand, counting down.
ACGCCGGCGCCGATCACCAGCGCGACGGTGACGCCGTTGAGCAGCGCGATGCGAATCTCGCGCGCCACCGAGCGCCAGCGGTTCGAGGGGGTCAGCTGGTTCATGGCGAGCGCGCGCACGGTGACGGCGAGCGTCTGCGTCCCCGCATTTCCGCCGACGCCGGCGACGATCGGCATCAGCACCGCGAGCGCCACCATCCGCTCGATCGCGCTTTCGAAGAAGCTGATCACGAACGAGGCGACCAGCGCGGTGCCGAGATTGGCGATCAGCCAGCGCACGCGGCTCTTGTAGCTGTCGAACACCGGCTCGTTGATGTCGCCCTCGTCGCCGCCGCCCGACAGGCGCAGCGCGTCCTCGCTCGCTTCCTCCTGAATGATGTGGACGATGTCGTCGACGGTGATCATCCCGACCAGCCGACCCGACTGGTCGACGACCGCCGCCGAGATCAAAGCATATTTCTGGAAGCGCAGCGCCACCTCCTCCTGGTCCATGTCGACCGGGATCAGCGTCTGGTCGCGCTGCATGATGTCGGCGATTGGCACGTGGCGCGGAGTCCGGAGGATCCAGCTCAGCAGGATGGTGCCGACCGGCTTGTGCTGCGGATCGACGACATAGACCTCCCAGAAGTCGGTGGCGAGATCCTCGCCGGCGCGCAGATAGTCGATCAGCTGACCGACGGTCCAATGCTCGGGCACCGCGATGAGGTCGCGCTGCATCAGCCGGCCGGCCGACTCCTCGGGGAAGGAGAGCGCTTCCTCGATCGCCGCGCGGTCGTCCGGGTCGAGGGCGCGGAGGACCGCCCTTTGCTCGTCCTCCTCCATGTCCTCGATGATCGCGACGGCATCGTCGGTTTCGAGCTCGCCGGCGATCTCGGCGACCCGTCGCGGGTCGAGCGCGTCGATCAGCTCGTCGCGCACCCAGTCGTTCATCTCGGCGAGCACGTCGGCGTCGAGCACGTCGGCGAGCGCGGCGGCGAGCGCGTGCCGATCGTCCGGATCGAGCAGCTCGAACAAATCGGCGACGTCTGCGGGGTGGAGCGGCTCGACCAAAGCGCGGGCGGCCTCGTCGTCGCCGGCCTCGATCAGCGCCATGACGTCGCGGACGAACTCCGGCTTCAGCCGGTCGTCCTCGTCGAGCCGGTCCTCGGCTTGCGCGGCGTGGCCGGGCGTCTCGATCTCGCCGTCGCTCATCGCCTTCCCGCCGCTGGAGCCTCGCTGCGGTTCCTAGGCCGGCGGCGCGGCGGTGTCGATATCGCCTTTGGGGTGGCCTTCGCCGGCCGCGGCCCCTAAGCCGCCGGCGACCGCACCGACAGGAGAGCCGAGATGGCCAACGAACTCAACAGCCTCGTCCTCAACCTCGACAGCGGCGGCGACGTCGTCATCCGGCTCCGCCCCGACCTCGCGCCGGGCCATGTCACGCGGATCAAGGAGCTGGTCGAGGAGGGCTTCTACGACGGCGTCGTCTTCCACCGCGTCATCCCCGGCTTCATGGCGCAGGGCGGGGACCCGACCGGGACCGGCCGCGGCGGCTCGTCCAAGCCCGACCTCAAGGCCGAGTTCAGCGAGGCG
>JALYHK010000217.1 GCA_030776605.1 Pseudomonadota bacterium | reverse complement strand
CGCGGCCTATCGGATCGGCTACGTCCATGTCGACGACGACGATCTCGCCGGCGACGTGCCGGGGCACCGCGTCAACGACGCCGTCGCCCACAACGCCACCGCCAGCATCGGCATGGGCCCCGGCCGGCTGCCGTTCGGCTGGACCGTCGGCGGCGGCTACGTCCGCGAGGAATCGGGCGAGTTCGACAACCGCTTTTCGGCCTATTACGTGCGCGGCGACATCGTCGTGCCGGTCGGCCCGACCCTCGCCCTCACCGCCGGGCTCGGCTATGAGGACATCGAGGCGAGCCAGCAGGACCTGCTGCGCGACGAGAGCGGCGCGCCGATCCTGATCGACGGCCGCCCGGTGCCCGATCCGACCCGCCCGCGCCTCACCGGCTTCGACCGCAGCGGGATCATCTACGACGGCGGGGTCATCTGGCGGCCGACGCCGCGCACCGAGCTCCAGGCGCGGGCGGCCCGCCGCTACGGCGGCACCACCGTCACCGGATCGCTGCGCCACCGCTTCAACGGCAGCTACGGCCTGTCGGCCAGCGTCTACGACACGGTGGGTGCGTCAGGTTCCATGATTATCAACAATATCAGCGAGTTGCCGGCTGAGTTTAACGCCAATCGGAACCCGCTGACCGGCGCCTTCGACGGCTGCGTGTTCGGCACCGATCCGGGCACCGGCGTGTGCTTCGACCAAGCGCTGCAGGCGCTTACCAGCCAGAGCTTCCGCGCGCGGGGCGCCAACCTGCTCTTCTCGGGTGCCCGCGGCCCGTGGAGCTTCGGCCTCGGCGCCGGCTACGCCCACCGCCGCTTCTTCGCGCCAGAGAGCGGCGACATCGAGTCGCTCGAGCCGCGCACCGACCAGAGCTTCGTGCTGAACGGCGGCGTCAGCCGCCGCCTCGGCCGCTTCTCCGGCATGTCGCTCGACGCCAGCGCCAGCTGGTTCGACAGCGACCGCCCGCTGTTCGACCCGATCTTCAGCACCGGCGTGACCGGCGCCTACTACCGCAGCCTCTGGCTCACGCGGCTCCAGTTCCACGCGGCGCTCGGCCTGTTCCACACCGACGGCCAGCTGTTCGACAGCACCGTCGCCTCGGGCCTCGTCGGCCTCAGGTACACCTTCTGAGAGGCGGCCAAGACATGTACAGCGACCATTTCGGCCTTACCGCACAGCCCTTCCAGCTGACGCCGGACGCGCGCTTCTGGTTCGGCAGCCGCACCCACAAGAAAGCGATGGCCTATCTCGGCTACGGCCTCGCCCAGGGCGAGGGCTTCATCGTCGTCACCGGAGAGGTCGGCGCCGGCAAGTCCACGCTGGTCGGCCATCTGATGGCGACGATCGACCGCGCCCGGCTCAACGCCGTCTTGATCGTCTCCACCCAGGTGGAGGGCGACGACATGCTGCGACTCGCCGCCCAAGGCCTCGGGCTCGCGGTCGCCCGCGTCGAGAAGGCGCGGCTGCTCGACCAGGTCGAGCGGCGGCTCGAGGAGGAGGCGCGGGCGGGCAAGCGCACCCTGCTGATCGTCGACGAGGCGCAGAATTTGCCCGTCTCCGCCCTCGAAGAGCTGCGCATGCTGTCCAACTTCCAGATCGGCGGCCGCGCCCTGGTCCAGATCTTCCTGCTCGGCCAGCCCGAGTTCCGCGACGCCATCGCCTCGTCGGAGGGGCTCGAGCAGCTCCGGCAGCGGGTGATCGCCACCCATCATCTCGAGGCGATGGGCGCCGACGAGGTCGAGGCCTATATCTTCCACCGTCTCGAGGTCGCCGGCTGGACCGGCCGCCCCGCCTTCGCCGCCGAGGCTTTCCCGGCGATCCACCGCCACAGCGGCGGCATCCCGCGCCGGGTGAACCAGCTGGCCAACCGGCTGATGCTGTTCGCCGCCGTCGAGGGCGCCGAGACGATCGATGCCGCCGCCGTCGAGGCGGTCGCCGCCGACATGGAGGCCGAGCGGCCCGAGCGCCGGCGCGCGACCCGCGAGGAGCGGGTGCTGCCGCTGCGGAGCGTTCCCGCCGCGGCCGAGGCGCCGAGGGTCGAGGCGCCGCGGGCCGAGCCGGCTTCCATCTCCGACCTCGGCGTCGAGCGCCGCGTCGCTGCGCTCGAGGCGCGGGTCGAGGAGCAGGAGGCGGCGCTGCGCCGCGTCCTCGCCATGCTGGTCGACTGGGTCGAGAACGGACCCGAGGAGCCGGGTTACCGCAGCAACGCGGCGTGAGCCGGGAGGGCCGATGCTGAACGCGCTCTCCGTCGACGTCGAGGACTGGTTCCAGGTCGGTGCCTTCGAGACGGTGATCGACCGCGCCGACTGGGATCGGCTGCCGGCGCGCGTCGAGCGCAACGGCGAGGCGGTGCTCGCCCTGTTCGCCCGCGCCGGCGTCAAGGCGACCTTCTTCACTTTGGGCTGGGTGGCGGCGCGCTATCCGCGGCTGGTCCGGCGGATCGTCGCGCAGGGGCACGAGATCGCCAGCCACGGCTGGGACCACCGCAGGGTGTTCACGATGAATGCGGCGACCTTCCGCGCCGACCTCGCCAGCGCGCGCAAGGCGATCGAGGACGCCTGCGGCCAGTCGCCGCGCGGCTATCGGGCGCCGAGCTTCTCGATCGACGCGCGCACGCCCTGGGCCCACCGGGTCCTCGCCGACGAAGGCTATGCCTATTCATCGAGCGTCGCGCCGGTGGCCCACGACCATTACGGCTGGCGCGAGGCGCCGCGCTTCGCCTTCCGCCCGGTGGACGGCGCCGAGCTGGTCGAGCTTCCGGTCACCACAGTGGAGCTCGCCGGGAGGCGGATGGCGGCGGGGGGAGGGGGCTTCTTCCGGCTGCTGCCCTTGTCGCTGTCGAGCTGGGCGATCGGCCGGGTCAATCACGTGGAGGGGCGCCCGGCGGTCTTCTATTTCCACCCGTGGGAGATCGATCCGAACCAGCCGCGGGTCGCGCGGGCGCCGCTCAAGTCGCGGCTGCGCCATTATACCAATCTCTCAAGGATGGAGCCCAAGCTGTTGAAGCTGCTTGCTTCCCATAGCTGGGGCCGCACCGACGAGGTGGTCGCCTTCGAGCGGGCGAGGCTGGCATGAACCTGCTCTCGCCGATCAGCGGCCTGGCGGTGCGCGCCGGCGGTCCCGAGGACGATGCGCGGATCGAGGCCTTCCTCGCCGCCCACCCGCAGGCGAGCCCCTTCCACCGGCCGGCGTGGATGCGGGGGGTGGAGCGCGGCTGCGGCCAGCCTTGCCATCTGCTCCTCGCCGAGAGCTGCGGCCGCCTGACCGGCTACCTGCCGCTGAGCCATGTGCGTTCGCGGCTGTTCGGATCGGCGCTGGTCTCGGCCGGCTTCGCGGTCGGCGGCGGCATCCTCGCCGAGGACGAAGCGAGCGCGGGGCGGCTCGCCGCCGCCGCCGAGGAGCTCGCCGACGCGCTCGGCTGCCC
>JALYHK010000216.1 GCA_030776605.1 Pseudomonadota bacterium | reverse complement strand
GCTCAAGCGCGAGCTGGCCGTAGAACTGGTCGTAGTGCCGCCCGGCCTCGGCGAAATTGGCGCGGGCGCGGTCCTGCTGGCCGGCCTGCTGCATCGCGCGGCCGGCCCAGTAGATGCCTTTGGTGCGGGTCTGCGGCGACTGCGCGGCGCGGCCGTAGAGCTCGAACAGGCGAGCCGCATCCGCCGGCCGGCCGAGGTGCCTCAGAGCGGCGGTGCCGCCGAGCCAGGCGAGGTTGGTATATTCGTCGCGCTCGCCGAAGCTTTTCTGGCTGACATCGGTGCCGGCAGGATAGGCGTCCTCGATCTGCGAAGCGATCTGGTAGGCGAGGCTCCACTGCCTGTCCGCCGCCGCGGCCCGGGCTATCAGCACCTGCGTCTCCAGCCACTTGTGGGGGCTGCGCGGCGGGGCCGCGAGCCGCCGCGGGCGGGCGAGCAGCTCCCGCGAAGCCTGCGACTGGCCCGTGTTGCGCAAGTAGAGGGCCCGGTCCATCAGCAGCCCCGCGTCCTCGAACGCGATCGGGCCGAGCGCGGCAACGCGGCTCGGCGCGTCTGCCGCGCGGGTCTTCAGCGCGATCCGCGCCTCGAACAGCGGGCGGCGGGCGACCGAGGCCATCGGCAGAACCCGCTGCGCGCCCGAGATGTCGCCATGGTCGAGCAGCACCTCGACCCGCGCATCGTGGTCGCTCTGGCTCAGCGCCGCGCCGAAGGCCCCGAGCAGTCGGCTCTCGTCGGCCTGCGGCATCGCTCCTTCGAGCCAGGCCTGGCGCGCGACGGCGCGGGCGCGCTCGACCTCGCCCATCGCGAGCAGGGCGAGGGCGTGGCGGGCGTGGCCGGCGGCGGTAAGCGGCGGATGGACGCTGAAATAGCGCACCACCTCGGCCGCGGAGACGCTGCTCGGGTCGATCCGGCGCTCGGCCGTGCGGCGCATTGCCGTCTCGCCGGGCCAGCCGCGGTGGGTGGCGAGGAACGAGGCATAGGCCGAGAAGGGGAGACTGTCGGACTGCCTCAAGCTGTTCCAGCGCGCGATGTCGGAAGCGACCGCCGAGGCGGAGGCCGGCAGCGGGGCCTGCTGCGCGATTGCGGCGACCGGAACCAGCGCGGCCTGGCTCACCGTGGAGGCCGGGGCGGCCGGCCTCAGCGGCAGTGACGGACCCAAGGTCCCCGCGGCGACGGCGGCGGCCGAAACGCCTAAAAACGCGATACCCGCTACTCTCTTGTGCATGCTGGACAAAATGGCGACCCCCTCCTTATCAGACCCCCGGCACTATGCCACGCCGCTCCCCGAGGTGAAGGAGAGGATGATGTTCCGCGGCTCGATCCCGGCTCTGGTGACGCCTTTCCGCGACGAAGCGTTTGACGAGGCGACTTTCCGGGCCTTCGTCGGCTGGCAAATTGATGAGGGAAGTCATGGACTTGTGCCTGTCGGCACGACCGGCGAATCGGCCACGCTGAGCGCCGGCGAGCAGCGGCGGGTGATCGCCGCCTGCGTCGAGGCCGCCGCCGGGCGGGTGCCGGTGATCGCGGGCTGCGGGTCGAACAGCACCGCCTCCGTCATCGCCCACGTCAAGGCGGCCGACGAGGCCGGCGCCGACGCCGCCCTCGTCGTGCTGCCCTATTACAACCGGCCGAACCAGGAGGGGATACTCGCCCACTTCAGAGCCATTGCCGCGGCCTCGCGACTTCCGATCGTCGTCTACAATGTGCCGAGCCGCACCGTCACCGACGTGGCGGTCGAGACGCTCGCCAAGCTGGCGGAGATGCCGAATGTGGTCGGCATCAAGGACGCCAGCGGCAATCCGGCGCGTGTTTCCGCCCAGCGCCTCGCCTGCGGCGCGGAGTTCGTCCAGCTCTCGGGCAACGACGACATGACGCTGGCGCTGATGGCGATGGGCGCGCGCGGCTGCATTTCGGTCACCGCCAATGTCGCGCCGCGGCTGTGCGCGGACTTCCAGGAGGCCTGCCTGGAAGGCCGCTGGTCCGACGCCCTCGCGCTCCAGGACCGGCTCTATCCGCTCCATGCCGCCTTGTTCAGCGACGCGTCACCCGGGCCGGTCAAATATGCGCTCAGCCGTGTCCGTCCCGATTTCCCGCCGGCCTTGCGCCTGCCGATGACGCCGCCCTCCGAAGCGAGCCGCCGCGCCGTCGACGCCGCCCTGGAGCATGTCGGGCTGGTCTGATGGTCCGCCCTCGCCCCGCCACGTTCGACAAGCGCAAGGTGGTCGCCGAGAACCGGCGCGCGCGCTACGATTATGCGGTGGAGGAGACGTTCGAGGCGGGCATCGCGCTCACCGGCACCGAGGTGAAGTCGCTGCGCTTCGGCGAAGGTTCGATCGCCGAAAGCTACGCCGAGGTGAAGGACGGCGAGGTTTTCCTGATCAACGCCAACATCCCCGAGTTCAGCCACGGCAACCGCTTCAATCACGAGCCGAAGAGGCCGCGCAAGCTGCTGCTCAACGCCCGCGAGATCGCCAAGCTGTTCGGCGCCGTCGCCCGCCAGGGAATGACGCTCGTGCCGCTGTCGATCTATTTCAACGGCCGCGGCCGCGCCAAGGTGGAGCTGGCGCTGGCGCGGGGCCGCAAGGCGCACGACAAGCGCGAGCACGAGAAGGAGAAGGACTGGAAGAGGGAGCAGGGCCGCCTGATCCGCGAGCATGGCTGAGCGCAAGCGCGGCTGGATCGCGCGCAACATGCCGACCCGAGAGGAGCTCGCCAGGAGCCGCTGGATCAAGCCGTTCGGCACGCGGGTGATGGCGAGCGAATATTGGCGCTTCACCCGCCGCTCAGTGCCGCGCGGGGCGGCGGTCGGCCTGTGGGTGGGCATCTTCGCGCTGATCCCCGGCGTCCAGATCGTCGGCTCGGCGCTGCTTTCGCTGCCGTTCCGCGCCAACATCCCGCTCGCCGCGGCGATGACTTTCCTGACCAACCCCGCGACCACGCCGTTCCTGATCCTCGCCGCACTCGAGATCGGCAGCTTCCTCGGCTTCCGCACCGACATCGCCAGCTTCTACGCGCTGCGCGACAGCGGCGCGGGTCTCGGCGGCTGGGTCTCCTGGCTGTTCTCCGACGCCGCGCCGGCGCTGGTCAGCGGCCTGTTCATCATCGCCACGATGGTGGCGCTGGTCGCCTATTTCGCGACGATACTCTTCTGGCGCTGGTGGACCGGGCGCAAGTGGCGGCGCCGCCAAGCCGCCGCAAGGCGCGGCAGTTGATCGCCGCGCGGCCGCTGCTATCACCGTCCGACGAGCTGTCGCGGAACCGGAAAGAGGATGCCTAACCTCCTGAATATCCTCGCCGCCTCCACGGGCATCGCCAGCTGCGCCGCGCCCGAGCGGCGCGTGCGGATCTGCTAGCCGTGGCGAGCGCCGCCGAGCCGTCCGCCCGCGGCGGCCGCGGCGTCGCGGCGCTCCTGTTGGT
>JALYHK010000215.1 GCA_030776605.1 Pseudomonadota bacterium | reverse complement strand
CCCTCGACCGGCTCGGCCACCAGCGCGCCCGCCGCCCCCGCCGCGAACGCCTGACCGACGAAGCGGTGACCGTCGGTGGTCTCGCCCTTCAGCGCGACGAACAGGTCGCCCGGCCCGATCTCGCGCGAATCGAAAGCGACGCCGGTCGCTTCGAACGCGCCGCGGGCGGTGCCGGAAACCGCCGCGGCGATCTCCTCCGACGCCCAGAGCGCGCTCATGCGGCGCACTCCCTCGCGACGGCGACGTCGTCGAAGGGGAGCACGCGTCCGCCGACGCTCTGGCCCTGTTCATGGCCCTTACCGGCGAGCAGGATGATGTCGCCCGAACGCGCCTCCGCGACGGCGGCGCGGATCGCCTCCCGCCGGCCCGGCACCTCACGCGCGTCGGGAGCGCCGGCGAGGATGTCGCGGCGGATGGCGGCGGGGTCTTCGCTGCGCGGATTGTCGTCGGTGACGATGACGAGGTCGGAGAGGCGCCGCGCCGCCGCCCCCATTTCGCCACGCTTGCCGATGTCGCGGTCGCCGCCGGCGCCGAAGACGGTGATCAGCCGGCCGCGGGCGTGCGGCCGCAGCGCCAGGCAGGCCGATTCGATCGCGTCGGGGGTGTGGGCATAATCGACGTAGATCGGCGCGCCGACGCGGGTGATCACCGCCCGCTCGAGGCGGCCCCGCACGGGGTGGACGCGCGACAGGTTCGCCAGCGTCTGGCGGAGGTCGCCCCCGGTGGCGATGACCAGGCCCGCGGCGGTCAATGCATTGGCGGCCTGATAGGCCCCGATCAGCGCCAGCGTCACCTGGTGAACCGCGCCGGCCGCCTCGATCGTCAGCTTCTGGCCGAGCTGGGTGGCCTCGCGGGAGAGGAGCCGGAGCGCTTCCCCCCGCGCGCCCACCGTCAGCCGCCGGAGCCCCCGCTCCTTGCAGCGCCGAATCACTTCGTCGGATGTGGGGTCGTCGGTCCAGATCACCGCCGCGCCGTCGGCCGCGACCACTTCGGAGAAGAGCCGCATCTTGGCCTCGAAATAGGCCTCCATCGTGCCGTGATAGTCGAGGTGGTCGCGGCTGAAATTGGTGAAGGCGGCCGCATGCACCGGCAGCCCCTCCGTGCGGTATTGGGCGAGCCCGTGACTGGAAGCTTCGAAGGCGGCGTGGGTAATCCCCATCTTCGCCAGGCCGGCCATGTTCGAGAGGAAGGTGACGATGTCCGGGGTGGTGAGGCCGGTCGTCACCTGGTGGTCGGCGGTGGTGACGCCCAACGTGCCGATCGAGGCGGAGGGGTGGCCGGCCATGCGCCAGAGCTGCCGCGTCAGCTCGACGTTGGAGGTCTTGCCGTTGGTGCCGGTGACCGCGACCACGGTCTTCGGGAAGGGGGCGAAGAATTTGGCGGCGAGGCGGGCGAACTCGCGCCGCGGCTCCTCGGCCGCGATGTGCGTCGCGCCCTCCACCTTCGCCTCGGGCCGGGCGACGACGGCAATCGCGCCCGCGGCGACGGCGTCAGGGATGAAGTCCTCGCCGTTGAAAACGGTGCCGCGAAAGGCGCCGAACACGGTGCCGGGCGCGACCTTGCGGTGATCGATGGCGAAGCCCGTCACTGCCCGCTCGTCGCCGCTGCCGATCAGCGCGCCGAGCCGCATCAGCGCCTCGAATTGGCGAGGAGGGGCAGCAGCTCGCTGGTGTCGACGTCGCGGCCGGCGTCGGGAATGATGCCGAGCAGCGGGCCGGTGCGCGCGATCACCCGGCTGACGACGGGCGCGGCGGTCCAGGCGGCGGTGGTGAGGAAATGCGTCTCCTGCGTGCCCTGCGGTGCGTCCATCATCACCAGCACCACATAGCGGGGTTCGTCCATCGGGAAAGCCGCGGCGAAGGTCGACACGTTGACCCGTCGCGAATAGCCGCCGCCCGCCGACACCTTTTCGGCGGTGCCGGTCTTGCCGCCGACCCGGAAGCCCGCCGCCTCGCCGCGCCGGCCGGTGCCGTGGGTCACGATCATCCGGAGCATCTGCCGCATCCGGTAGCTGGTCGCCTCGGAATAGACGCGGCGGCCCTGCGGCGCGGCGCCGGGGGCGATCCGCATCAGCGTCGCCGGCCGCCAGATGCCGCCGTTGACCAGAGCGGCGTAGGCCGAGGCGAGGTGGAGCGGCGTCACTGCGACGCCGTGACCGAAGCCGGTGGTGAGCACGGTTGCCCGCCCCCAGTCGCGAGGCCAGAGGGTGCGTGCGCGCTCGTTGATCTCGATATGCGCGGGCTCGTCGAAGCCGAGCGCGCGGAACGCCGCCTGCATCCGCTCCGGCCCCATCGCGTCCGCGATTCGGGCGGTGGCGATGTTCGAGGAATGGACGAGGATCTCGGGGACGGTGAGCGGCCGCCCCTGGGCGTGATCGTCGCTGATCCGGAAGCGGCCGATCGGCAGCGGGGCCGAGGCGTCCCAGCGCTGGCCAAGCGACTGGACCACCCCCGCCTCCATCGCCGCGGCGACGGTGATCGGCTTGAAGGTCGAGCCGAGCTCGTAGACGCCCATCGTCGCGCGGTTGAAAAGCGCCTCGGGCGCTGCGCGGCCGGCGCTGTTCGGATTGAAGGTGGGGGCCGAGGCCATCGCGACGACCTCGCCGGTGTGGACGTCGAGGACGATGCCGGTTCCGCCCTCGGCGCGATGGGCGGCGACGGCGGAGCCGAGCTCGGCCTCCATCGCCGCCTGGACGCGGCTGTCGATCGCCAGCGCCACCGGCTCGCCCCGGCGCGCCGGGTCCATCAGCCGCTGCTCGAGGACCCGCTCCATCCCGGTGACGCCGTGACCCTCGAGGTCGGTCCAGCCGAGGACGTGGCCCGCGAGCGCGGTCTGCGGGTAGAGCCGCTCCGGCTCGCGGCTGAAGACGATCGCCGGCTCGCCCATGGCGTTGGCCGCCTCAACCGCCTCCGGAAGGGCGCGGCGCCGCAGATAGACGAAGTTGGTGTCGGCGGCGAGCATCGCGCGATAGTCGGCGGCGCTCCGCTCGGGCATCAGCGCGGCGAGGCGGCGCGCGATCTCGTCGCGATCGCCGATCAGCTCGCGCGGGCGCAGACCGATCGTCCAGGCGTCGATCGTCCGTGCGAGCGGGATCCCGTTCCGGTCGACGATGTCGCCCCGCGCCGGCAGCAGGGGATTGCCCGCGCCGGCGGCGGGGCCGCGGTCGGTGAACAGCTGCAGGAAAGCGAGCCGGGCCACGATCAGAAGCGTGACTCCGGCGAAGATCAGCAGCATCAGCATCAGCCGCTGGTAGGTGATCGCCAGCCAGTGCTGCCGCTCGCCGGCGGCGCCGAATGTCTCCGGTCGGGCGGCGAGGGCGGTCATCGGAAGGCCTATTCTCCTTCGGCGCCCGCGCCGCGCTCCCCCGCCTCCTGGCGCTCCGAGCGGGCCGCCTCGCGCAGCGCCCGGGTCGTGCTCTCGTCGAGGAGAGATGCGG
>JALYHK010000214.1 GCA_030776605.1 Pseudomonadota bacterium | reverse complement strand
CCCGGGCAGCGTGAACTGGCGGGCCGTCGCGGCGGGGCGGGAGCCGCTGCGCCTGCGCCAGCTGCCGGGCGGCGCGAATGTGATGGGCAGGGTCAAGTTCATGATGCCCAATCGGCTCGACATCTATCTCCACGACTTCCCCGACAAATCGCTGTTCGCCCGCGCCGATCGGCGGATCAGCTCGGGCTGCGTTCGCGTCGAGGACGCCGAGCGCCTTTCCGCTTGGCTGTTCGGCGGGACTGCGCCGCGGCCGCGCGGCAACTGGCCCGAGCAGCGGGTCGACCTGCCTGAGCCGGTGCCAGTCTACATCACCTATCTCACCGTCGTGCCGGACAACGGGCGGGTCCATTTCCAGGCCGACCCCTACGGCCGCGACGCCGCGCTGCTCGCGGCGCTGGCGGAGGCGGAGCGGAGCCGGCCGCGCGGCTGAATCGACCTCCTCCGGCTGGACGGCAGCAACTTTCGCGCGCGCCGCATTGAGGAGCGGCGGGGCGAAGTCGAGGCGCTGCTCAGCTTTCCCGCCCGTCGCGCTTCACCAGCGCCGATGGCGGCCTGCTGCTGCGCCGCAGCCGCAGCCGCGCCTTGGGCAGCTGGGGCAAAGAGGCTCAGCGGCTGCCCAACGCCCGATGAGCGCCGGGCCGGAGAAGCGATCGGCGGGGGCGCGGCGGGTGGCCGGCGCCCCGCAGCCAAACAGTCCTACTGCTCGACCCGCCTCCACTCCTCCGCGGTCAAGCAGACGCGCTGCCGGCCGGTCCGCGAGCCGGTCGTATCGATCCTGCGGCAGATCCTGCGGTCGCGGCGGGCCTCTTCGCCGCTTTGACCGGTGGCGGTCTGGGCCTCGTTGGCGGAACGCGGGCCATCGGCGCCGGCATCGCTCGCCGGCTGGGCCGCGGCCAGCGAAAAGGGAAGCGCCGCGGCGGCGGCGAACAGCGCGACATTGGACTTGAAGCTCACCAGTCACTCCTCTCGAAAAGGCCGCGCCGCCCCCGAGCGGAGGCGGCGCGTCATAGACGCGGCAACATAGGCGATTACTCGCCGGATGCAACGGCGAGGCGCCGATGGCGCCGCCGCGGCGCGCTCAGGCCATGGTCAGGGCGTCGATCGCGCCCTGGAGGATGTACGCCGCGGCGAGTTTGTCGACGAGCTCGGCGCGCCGCGCGCGGCTCGCGTCGGCGGCGAGCAGCGCCCGGGTAACGGCCTGCGTCGACCAGCGTTCGTCCCAGAGGAGCACCGGGAGGCGGAGCGGCGCGAGGTTTTGCGCGAAAGCCCGTGCCGACTGGCTGCGCGGGCTCTCGCTGGCGTCGAGGTTGAGCGGGAGGCCCATGACGACTCCTTTCACCTTTTGCGCCTCGGCGATCGCGCGCAGCTTCTCGAGGTCGGCGGCGAACTTGCCGCGCCGGATGAGCTCGGCAGGGCTCGCGAAGGTCCACTGCGCATCGCACAGGGCGACGCCGATGGTCTTGGTGCCGATGTCGAGCCCCATTAGCCGCCCGCCTTCCGGCAGGGCTTCGCGGAACTCGGCGGCCGATGCGGCGATCACCGGGCGAGGAAGCTCGCCAGCCGCGCCTCGGCGTCGGCGCGGACGTTCGCCCAGAAGAGCGCGTAATCGTAGACGTGATAATTGTTGCCGTGGAGCACATAGCCGCCGAGCTCGGGAGCGTTCTCGCCGATCAGCAGGAGCCCGCGTACGTCGCATCGGGCCGGCACTGCGCCTTCGCGGAGCTCGGCTTGACTGAAGTCGTCGTTGGGGAACAGGGTGCCGAGGTTGGCGGTGCGCTCGGCTTCGCCGCCGGCGGTGCCGGTGAGCGGGTTGACGCACAGCATCCGTGTCCCCGCCCGCGGCGCCCCGGCGGGGCCTGTCGAGGCGTCGTAGACGTCGGTCACCATCGTCGGGTCGGCGGGCTCAGCGAAGCTCTGCCAGGAAAGGATGCAGCCCGGCTGCCCCGCGCGCTCGCAGGCGGGAAGGCCGAGCGCCGGGAGGTCCGCCGTCACCGACACCGGCCAGCCGACCACATAGGCCGCCGCGATCCGCCGGGCGTCCGGAGAGCCCGCGATGCGCTCGGCGAGCAGCCGGGCGAGGTGGAGGCTTCCCTGGCTGTGCGCCGCGAGGATGATCGGCCGCTCCCGCGGCGCCTGGCGAAGGAACGCCTCGTAAGCGGCGGCGACGTCGCGGTAGGCGAGGTCGAGCGCCTTTTCCGCATCCTCCCGGGTGGTAAGAAAAGCGCCGAAGGCGGCCTGCCGATATTTGGGCGCCCATATCTCCCCGACCGAATTGAACGCGCTCGCCTGGCTCCTGACGAACAGCCGCGCGCGCCGCTGCGATTCCTCGTCGTCGAGCGGGGCATTCCAGGCAGAGGATTCCAGGAAGCTCGTCGGATGGATGAAGAAGACCGACGCGCGGGGACGCTCGGTCGGGCGGATTCCCGCGGGCGTCCACAGCGCCGGATTGTCCGGCAGGTCGGGCCGCGCGATCCACAGCCCGGCGTCGCGGTAGCTGGCGTCGGCTGGAGCGGGGATGTCGCGGAACTCCACCCGCGGCACCATCACGAACCGCATCAGCTGCAGCTCGAACATCCGGTAGGCGATCGCCCCGAGAATGAAGAGGACCGTCAGTCCCGCTACCAGCCAGAGGAAACGCCGCGCCAGCATCGCCGCTCATTTGGCGGCGCGCGGGGGAATAGCAAGGCCCGGCGCCGCTGCTTGATGCAGCGCAGCACGAATGGTAGCGCCGCCGCCATGTCCGTCGATACCGCCACCGTCCGTCACATCGCCCGGCTCGCCCGCATCGCGCTCAGCGACGCCGAGGTGGAGGCGCTGGCGCCGGAGCTGAGCAACATCCTCGGCTGGGTGGAGCAGCTGCAGGAGGTGGAGGTCGAAGGCGTCCAGCCGATGACCGCGGTGATCCCCAACCAGCTGCGGCTGCGCGACGACGAGGTGACCGAGGGCGGGATCCGCGACGACGTCCTCGCCAACGCGCCGGTCGCCGAGCACGGCTTCTTCGCGGTTCCGAAGGTGATCGAGTGACCGGCCTCACCGACCTCGGCGTCGCGGCGATCCGCGACGGCGTCCGCGACGGCGCCTTCTCGGCGCGCGAGGTGGCGGAGGCGTTCGTCGCGGCGGTCGAGCGGGCGCGGGGGCTCAACGCCTTCGTCGTCGAGACGCCCGACCATGCGCTCGCCGCCGCCGACGCGGCCGATGCGGCGCGCGCCGCGGGAGAGCTGAAGCCGCTCTCGGGCGTTCCGCTCGGCATCAAGGACCTCTTCGCCACCCACGGCGTCCCCACCACGGCCGGCAGCCGCATCCTCGAAGGCTTCGCGCCGCGCTACGAATCGACCGTCTCGGCCAGGCTCTTCGCCGCCGGCGCCGGCATGCTCGGCAAGCTCAACATGGACGAGTTCGCGATGGGCTCGTCCAACGAGACCAGCGCCTGGGGGCC